>DATHGS010000369.1:0-2329 GCA_035490155.1 Candidatus Methylomirabilota bacterium
CGCTCCTCGCGCGAGGCGGCTGCCGACGCCCATGCCCTCGGCGTCGAGGAGAACCTCCGTGTGGACGAGGGTGATTCGATCGCCGACCGGATCGAGCTGGTACGTGACGAACCCCAGGACGCGGTCGCCGATGCGCGCCTCATATCGCCTGCGATCGGCGATGTCGACCACCTGGATCTCCTCGACGGGCCGGGTCGGGGTCGTATCTGCCATAGCGAAATCCTAGCGGCCCGGACGAGGAGCGCCTCGAAATGGCGCCTCCGTCAGGCAGGCAGCAGATGCTCGAACCGCGGCCGGACCTCGCCGGCCGACGCCGCGTCGAGGGCAGCGGTCGCCTCCCGTTCGAGATCCGCGAGCGACACTCCCCGCAGCGCCCGCCGCACCGCCGCCAGGCTCGGGGCACTCATGCTCAGCGAGCGGACCCCGAGCCCGACGAGCGCAAGAGCGGACGCCGGGTCGCCGGCCATCTCGCCGCAGACGGACAGGTCGATGCTGGTGGCCGTCGCAGCATCGACCGACATGCGAACGAGGCGCAGGAGCGCCGGATGGAGCGAGTCGCGGTAGCCCTCGAGGGCAGGGTTCCCGCGATCGACGGCGAGCGTGTACTGGAGGAGGTCGTTCGTCCCGAGGCTCGCGAACCCGATCTGGTCGAACCAGGCCCGACCCGTCAGGGCCGCCGACGGGATCTCGAGCATCACGCCGAGCGTGACGTCGCCGATCGGGACGCCTTCAGCGTCGAGCCCGGTCCTCGCCAGCTCGGCAAGGCGCAGGAGCGTGGCCGCGTCGCGACCGTCCGCGATCATCGGGGCCATCACCTTTACTGGTCCCGCGACCGCCGCCCGGTAGCAGGCCCGGAGCTGGGTCACGAACAGGTCCGGGCGGGTTTCGGCGAGGCGCAGCGCGCGAACGCCGAGGAACGGGTTGTCCTCGGGCGGCATCGGCAGGTAGGGGATCGGCTTGTCGCCGCCGACGTCGAGAAGACGGATGGTGACGGGCGCTCCACCGAACGCCTCGACGGCGGTCCGATAGGCGACGGTCTGCTCGTCCTCGGTCGGCGGCGTCGTCCGCTCGAGGAACAGGAATTCGGTCCGGAACAGCCCGACGCCCCTGGCCCCCAGGGCGACGGCCGGGGCCGCCTCGTCCGGTCCGCCGATGTTGGCAAGAAGCGTGACCGCGGTCCCGTCCATCGTGACGGCGTCCAGTGATGCCTCGGCAAGATCCCGGGTATGGGCGGCCTGGAGCTCCGTCGCCCGGGCGTCGAACCGCGCCCGGTCGGCTTCGTCGGGGTCGACCACGACCTCGCCGGAGGCCCCGTCCATGGCGAGCTCCGCGTCCGGCCCGGCCGCTCGCAGCGCGTCGAGGAGGCCTGCTGCACCGACCACGGCCGGGATCCCGTAGGCGCGAGCGAGGATCGCGGCGTGGGCGGTGGGGGAGCCCGCCTCGAGGGCGATCCCGAGCAGGCGCTCGCGCGGCAGCGTCGCGGTCAGCGACGGTGCAAGGTCGACCGCGACGACGATCGCGGGTCCGGGCAGGAGCTCCTCCTCGGCCGGCAATCCCGCCAGGCGGCGGGCGATCCGGTCGGCGACATCGAGGATGTCGGCCGAACGGGCACTGATCAGCGCGTCGTCGACCGCCGCGAGCGTGGCCGCCGTTGTTCGCCCTGCGGCGACAATCCCGCCGATCGCGTCGGTGCGTCTATTTTCGATCTCCTCGGTCGCCGCCGCCATGAGCGCGGGATCCCAGGCGATCGCGGCGTGCGCGGCAAAGATCGCCGACTCGGCTTCGTGGCCCTCCTCCGCGACGCGGTCGCTCAGTGCCATCAGCTCCATGGCCGCCTCGTTCGCCGCCGCGTTCAGCCGCTCGATCTCGGCCGCGGCCTCAGTCGCGGCGATCTGTCGCGGCGCCGGCAGCGCCGTCCGGCGGAGCTCCGCCCACTGCGCGCGCGCGATGCCAGGGGCCGCGGCTACCGCGGGGATCCGGGTGGGCGTTTCGCCGATCATCGCCGAAGCCTCCTCGCTCGATCGACCGTCGGCCGGACGACCACCGCGGCCTCGTCGCGGGGCGTGACGACCGGCATCCGGGTTCCGGCGGCCCGGCAGGCCGCCACCGACCACGCGACCGCGGTCGAGAGCGCCGACGGTTTCGCGCCACCTGCCAGGAAGCCGGCCAGAAGCGCGTCGCCCGCCCCGACCGGGTTGGCGAGGTCGTCGATCGAGGCCTCCGCATGGGAGGCGCCGTCCCGGTCGACGAACAGGGCCCCGTCGGGACCGAGGCTGACGAGGACGCCCGCTGCGCCGCCGGCGACAAGATCGGACGCGGCGTCAGCAAC
>DATHGS010000370.1:0-2256 GCA_035490155.1 Candidatus Methylomirabilota bacterium
CTCCGAGGGTAGTTCTGGGCGATGGACCACCGGCCGGTTGCTACCGCGATCATCCTGGTGATCGCCGTCGCGGCCTGCGGAGTCTCGCCGACCTTGGATCCGGCATCGACCGAACCAGACAACACCGCCGCGGCGTCCGCCGCCGCATCGGTGCAACAGGCGAGCGCGGCGCCTTCCCTGCCGCGAACGGGTGGCACGTGGACCACCGGCGCTTCCACGCCGTCTCGACGAGCGGAGAATGCAGCCGTTGCCCTAGACGGCCTGATCTACCTCGCCGGTGGGCTGGACATCCACGGCAAGACGCTGGACACGTTCGAGTCATACGACCCGCGAACCGACACCTGGACGGCGCTCCCTCCCTTGCCGGCGCCCCGCGACCACTTCGGCCTCGCCGCGCTCGACGGGCGGATCTACCTGACGGGCGGTGGCGAGTTCTTCACGCCGGCCGTACGGTCGGGCCTCTGGTCGTATGACCCGGCGACCCATCACTGGTCGGCGCTGCCGCCGATGCCGACAACGCGGTCGCAACACGCGTCCGTTGCGCTTGGCGGGAAGATCTATGTCGTCGGCGGGGTCGTCGAAGGCGCCGATCCGCGGGCGCTGTGGGCCTACGACCCGCGAACCGGTGACTGGCAGACCGACCTCGCCCCGATGCCGACCGAGCGTGAGCACCTCACAGCGGTCGCGGCCAACGGGCTGCTGATCGCGATCGGCGGGCGGAAGACGCACCAGATCGGCGCGGTCGAAGCCTACGATCCGGCTACCAACACATGGCGCTCGTTGCCGGACCTCCCAACACCGCGAGGCGGCTCCGCAGCCGGACTGATCGGTGACTCGATCCACGTGGCGGGTGGCGAGAACCTCAATGCGATGTCCACGTACGCCGAGCATGAGGTCCTCGACCTCGCGACGATGACATGGTCGAAGGGGCCGGACCTGCCGACCAAGCGGCACGGCCTCGCGTCGGCGGTGGTCGACGGTCGCTGGTACGTGATCGGCGGCGGACGGGCCGCCGGCCTATCCGTCACCGACGTCGTCGAGATCTACACGCCGTAACGTCCGTTCTCTCGGCTCGCCGTCAGGCCCGCTTCCTGGCGATCCAGACCTCCTCGGTCGGCCATTGCCGAGCCCATTCGTTGGTCGCGTACGGGAAGTCGGTCGCCGTTGCTCCCTCGGCCGGATAGAGCTCGACCAGGTTCTCGATCTCGAAGCCGTTGGCGCGCAGCAGCCGGATCCAGTCGCCGTAGCCGAGATGGAAGTTGACCGACTGGTCGCTCGTCCACTCGAGCCGATGGAGCCCGCGATACGGCCGGAGCATCGCGTTCGTGGCGGGTTCCTCAGCGTCCGGCATGCAGAGCATCAGAATCGTCGCGTTGACGAGGAAGATCAGCCGGCCGCCGGGTCGAAGCAGCCGCGACGCCTCGGGGATCCAGCGGTAGGGATCGGCCCAGATCGAGGCGCCGTATTCGGAGATGGCCAGGTCGAAGGTCGCATCCGGGTAGGGCACGGTCTCGGCGTTGCCGTGAAGCAGCGGGAAGTCGATTCCGTGCTCCGCCTGGAGGCGGCGGGCTGTCGCCAGCTGCTTCTCGGAGTTGTCGATTCCGACCGGTCGCGCGCCGCGGCGAGCCAACCACGCCGAGACATACGCCGTCCCACAGCCGAGCTCGATCGTGTCCTTGCCAGCGAGATCGGCCGGCAGCAGGCCGATCTCGGCCTCTGGGATCGACCAGTTGCCCCACTTCTCCTCACCCGGAGCGAGTCGCCAGCTTCGCTCGCCGTTGTCGACATAGTCGACGGCCCACGCGTCCCAGGCCTCGCGGTTGCGGCGGACGTGGTCGGGCAGGTCGGCGTCCGGAGCCGTCATTCAGGCATCCTCGAGCGTGGCGGCAAGGCGCTTCGGAGCAGAGCGCCGCCAGGCCTCCCGTATCAGGCTGGCAAGCACGGCAGGATCGACCCGATCGAGGTCGACCGTCACCCACCCGAATCGACCAACATAGGCGGAGCTGGCGAACGTCTCGGGGTCCAGGTCGATCAGCTCAGCCTGCGTCTCGAGGCTTGCCTTGACAGAGACGCGATCCGCGCCCTCCCCGCCGATCGCGAAGATCTTGTCGCGGACGCGAAACGTGATGTCGGTCTCCCATGTGAGGCGCTCCTCCGCATCCGGCAGGGCCAGGGCGATCCGGCGGACGTCATCGAACGTCGTCACGGGGGCGCTATTCCTGGTTGTCGATTTGCGCCCGCTGGAGATGCCCGCTG
>DATHGS010000371.1:0-3211 GCA_035490155.1 Candidatus Methylomirabilota bacterium
CAAGACCAGCGAGACGATGTTCCACGCCATGTATCCGATCGGATTCCGGATCGAGGAGGTCGGCGGGGTACGGAACATGGGTGGCGGTATGGATCAACCGTGCATCTCGACCGAGTTGGCGAAAGGCGCATCCGATGTCCTGCCATTTGGTAAGGCAGGCTCGCCGGACGACCCGAAAGCCGGATTCGACATCCCTTGGTATCAGGATCCCGTTTTGCGGTTGCCCCTTGGAACGTGGCGAATCATTGCCTACCTCGATATCCAGCTCGGCCAGTGCGGCGGCGAACCCCACCAGCTGACCGTCGAGAACCTCGTCCACGTTGTCGCCGGCGATGCCGCCACTCCGACGCCCAGCCCAGTGCCGACGTCGAGCTCGGTCCCAATCCCGGCTCCGGCATCGTCCGCGGACCGCCGTACCGTCATGGCAACGGTTCAGGCGTATGAGAAAGCTCTTGCCGACGGTCATCCCGAGGTCGCCTGGCGGATGCTCTCGCCGTGGAGCAGGACGACGGTCGGATCGTCCACGACGTTCCTCGACGCCGAACGTCGCGTCGCCGCGGCCGCAGGCCCGACAGGATCCAAGGTGGAGATAGCGGATCCGAGCCGTGACCCATCGCTTCTCGACCCCGCGTTCCTCGGCGCGCGAGCCGCAGACCTCGCGGCAACAGCCGATCCCGAGCGCACATTCGTCGTGTCGGTCCGCCGTCCGGCTGTGGAGGGCGCGGCGGCAGCGACGACAAATCTCGTGGTCGCGCCGATCGACGGCGGAGCGTGGCGGATCTGGCTCGACACGGCGCCGGGCGCATATGGCGCCTGGCCCTTCCCCGAGGGCTGCACGGCGTTCGGGTTGTCCGCTCGTCGCTGTGAAGCGGTTGTCGCGACCGCGGCGTCAAATATCGGCTTCGACCGGTCGACTGCGACTGCGACGTCCCTGATGGCGGACCGGGGCTGCGGCGGCGACCCGTTGTCGGACGACATCGTGCTCTGCACACGATCGGGCAGCGTCGTCGCCGGCGTCCGCTTCGACCGAGCCGACGGGACTTCGGTGCTCAGCGAGGTCTATTGCGGCGTCGGACCACCGACCTTGACCTGTTCGGAGACGCCCGGGATGCAGGCAGCAGACCTCCACGGGGCGGGCTACTGGGACGTCCCGTGCGCCGGCGAACCCCCCGACGGTTGCCCAACCCCAATCCCGAAGCCGACCGGGGCCGCGGCGGCAGTCGGGCGTGAGCTGAAGATCGACGCGATCGACATGCCGGTCGGCGCGCTTGGCCACCGGGAAGTCGAGATCGGCAGGGCCGTCCTCGTCGACGACATCGTCCAGGAGGCGCGCTTCTCGATCGCCGACCAGATTCAGGCCGGCTTCCTGCTCGATCCGGGTGTGGTCTGGATGGAGCTTCGATCGACGGTCCCGGGTCGCCCGCCGTTTCGCAACATCTATGAGCGAGGCACGTTCAAGGGTCCGGAGGAGGTCCGGGTCATCCTCATCTTCGATGCCGCCGAGACCGGACCGGACGCGGTGATCCACGTAACGGACGTCCTCGTCCGGTAGGATCGGCGGCCAATGGATGGCCGCGTGCTCCAGGTCAACATCTCGCCCGGTGGCGTGCCGAAGCTGCCCGTCGAGCGGGCGTGGGTCGGCGAGCTCGGCCTGGACGGCGACCGGCACCGCCACGACACGGTTCACGGTGGGCCGCACCGGGCGGTCGCTCTCCTCGGCATCGAGGCGATCGAGCGCGTTCAGGCCGACGGCCACCCGATCGAACCGGGCTCGGTCGGCGAGAACCTGACGACGACGGGCATCGAGCTCGCGCGTCTGGCGCCGGGGACACGCCTCGCGATCGGCGAGCGGCTCGTCCTCGAGATCTCGGCGCCGGCCAACCCGTGCGACGTCATCGCCGGCTCGTTCCGCAACGGCAAGTCCGGCCGGATCTCGATCCTCACCCACCCCGCCGACAGCCGGATGTACGCCCGGACGGTGATCGAAGGCGAAGTGCAACCCGGCGATTCGATCCGGGTCCTGCCACCGGCCGACGCCGCGGCCGCTGCGCTGCACCTCCTCCTCGAGCGGATCGACGCAGTGACGCTCGACTTCGAGGTCGGTTTGTGGCGGGCGGCGGCTGAAGCCGGATTCGACGTCCGCGTTGAGGATTCCGGTGAGTTGGCGATGGCCGCATCGCCGGAGCTGCCCTCGAGCACCTTCAATCGGGCGCTTGGCCATCGGATCCTGCCGAATCTGACCGACCGGATGCGGGACTTCTTCGAGCGATCGGCTGCGCCCGGTTGGATCGTCGCCGACACCCCTCCATGGCCCGGCGCGGCGGCGGCGGACCCCTCGGTCGTCTTCGCTCGTGAGGTACGCGAGGAGGAGCCGGTCGACCCAGGGTTCGGGTCTGCCGCACTGGCGGACGGCTTGACCATCCGCCTCGTCGATTCCGCTGAGGCCGACCGCTGGACCACCGTCCTCGTCGAGGCGTCCGGGATCAGGGGCCGGGAGCGCGACGCCTGGTTCGCCATCGGTCGCCGCCTCGTCGGGTCGGCCGGCAAGTATCACCTGCTGGTCGAGGACCGTGGCGAGCCCGTCGGCGTGGCGGGCCTCTTCACCCGCCGTCGTGTCGGGCTGTTGGCGACGATGGCGGTCCTGCCGGCGGCCCGCGGCAGGGGGATCCAGCGCGCGCTCATCGCGGAGAGGATCCGGCTCGCGATCGAGCGGCGCTCCACGACCGTCACCGCCAGCGCGCTCGTCGGGAGCGCGTCCGCGCGAAACCTCGAAGCCATGGGCTTCCGCCCCATCCACCAGCAGGCCCTCTATCGCTTCGACCCGGCGGCGCACCGGGCGCCACCGCCGACGCGGCCGTGAGCGATCTGCTCCGGCTCGAGCGAACCGGTCCCGGCGGCGTGGTCGCCCGGGTGACACTGACCCGGCCGGACGTCCACAACGCCTTCAACGCGTCGGTCATCGCGGAGCTCCGGACGACGTTTGCGGCGCTGGCCCGCGACGGACCGACCGACCTTCGCGCCGTCGTCCTCGCCGGCGACGGGCCGTCGTTCTGTGCTGGCGCCGACATCGACTGGATGCGTGCGGCGATGACCCTCGACGTCGAAGGCAACGAACAGGACGCGATGGCGATGGCCGCATCGCCGGAGCTGCCCTCGAGCACCTTCAATCGGGCACTCGGTCATCGGATCCTGCCGAACCTGACCGACCGGA
>DATHGS010000372.1:0-2041 GCA_035490155.1 Candidatus Methylomirabilota bacterium
CTCTTGCTCATCCGCTCGCCGCCACCCGACAGCAGCCAGCCGTGAACCCAGACCTTCTTCGGCGCCTCGAGCCCGGCGCTCCAGAGCATCGCAGGCCAGTTGATCGTGTGGAAGCGGGCGATGTCCTTGCCGATGATGTGGAGGTCGGCCGGCCACCACCGGGCGAACGACTCGGGATCGTCGGGGAAGCCGGCGCCGGTGATGTAGTTGATGAGCGCGTCGTACCAGACGTAGATGACGCCGGCTTCCGGGTCCCACGAGCCGTCCTCGCGTCGGGCGGTCTCCCCGTTCTCGGCGATCGGGAACGGGATGCCCCAGCCGGAGCCGGCCCGGCTGATCGAGAAGTCTTCAAGACCCCCGCGGATGAAGCCGAGCATCTCGTTCCGCCTGAAGTCCGGCTGGACGAAGTCCGGGTGCTCCTCGTAGTGCCGCTCGAGACGCGCCTGGTAGGCCGACAGGCGGAAGAACCAGTTCTTCTCGGTCAGCCACTGGAGCGGCACGTCCGGGTGATTCGGGCAGATCGTGCCGCGGGCCGTCTCCACGACCTCGCTCGCGCTGCGGAAGCCCTCGTTCGGGCAATACCAGCCCTCGTACGTCCCGACGTAGATGTCGCCATTCGCGTAGGCCCGCCGGACCATCTCGTGGGCGGCCCGAACATGGTCCGGGTCGGTCGTCCGGATGAAGCGGTCGGGGCTGATCGACAGGGCACCTTCGGCCGCCTTGAAGAGGGCCACCTTCTCGTCGACGAATTCCCGCGGCGACCGGCCTTCCGCCGCGGCCTGCATCGCGATGTTGACCGAATGCTCGTCGGTGCCGGTCAGGAAGCGGGTCTCGTCGCCCTTCATCCGGTGCCAGCGGGCGATGACGTCGGCGCCGATCACCTCATAGAGGGTGTGGAGGCCGGGCTTGTTGTTCGCGTAGGCGATCGCGGTCGTGAGGTAATAGCGGTCAGTCATGAAGGTGATCCTGGAGGACGGGCTGGGCGCGCGCCGCGCGCTGGGCGGACGGGAATGCGGCGGCAACCGCTCCCTGGAGGTCCGGCGTCAGGACCGTCCGGAGCGGGGCCGCCCGGGCATCGCCATCAGGCTCCCGAACTGCTCCATCGGCCGATGATGCGGGACCGGGCGACCGACGGTCAAGCGCCGCGCGTCGACGGGCCGCGTCCCGTCAGTGGCGGAAATGGCGGACTCCCGTCAGGAGCATCGTCGCACCGGCCCGCTCGGCCGCGGCGATGATGTCGTCGTCGCGCATCGAGCCGCCCGGCTGGACGAAGGCTGTGACACCCGCGGCGAGACAGACGTCGACCCCGTCCGGGAACGGGTAGAACGCGTCCGAGGCGCACGCCGCTCCCCGGAGAACCGCTTCGCCGCTGATCGCGAGGGCCTTCTCGACCGACTGGCGGGCGGCGTCGACTCGGCTCGTCTGGCCCGACCCGAGGCCGATGAGCCGGCCGTCGCGGACGAGCACGATGGCATTCGACGTGGCGCCGCGCACCAGGCGCCAGGCGAGCTCGAGATCGCGCCGCTCCGCGTCGGTCGGGGCGCGGCTCGTGGCAATCTGCCAGGTCGTGGGGTCGTCGGGGAGCGTGTCGGGTGCGGTCACGAGGACGGCGCCGCCCACGGTACGGATCGAGCCCGTCGGATCGACCCTGGTCGCCTTTGACGCCTCAGACGCCGTTGCGCCGCGTGACGCGAGCGTTGGATCGACGATGAGCCGCAGGTTCGCCTTGGCCACGAGGACTGCCCGCGCCTCGGCGTCGAAGCCCGGCGCGACGACCACCTCGAGGAAGATCGACGCTAGGCCCTCGGCCGTCGGTCGGTCGACCTCGCGCGTGAGCGCGACCACCCCGCCGAAGGCCGACACGGGATCGCCGGCGAGGGCCGCCGTCCAAGCCTCCGGCAGCGTCTCGCGTTCGGCGGCCCCGCACGGGTTCGTGTGCTTGACGATGACGCAGGCCGGCCCCTCGAGCTGACGGGCGAGCGCCGCCGCCGCCGAGGCGTCGAGAACGTTGTTGTAGCTGAGCTGCTTGCCCTGGAGCGGC
>DATHGS010000373.1:0-4454 GCA_035490155.1 Candidatus Methylomirabilota bacterium
GGTGCCGTAGCGCTCAGATCGTTGCGGTACATGAACATCTCGACATTGCCGACGATCGTCACGCCGAGGAGCTGCTTCGGCTTGCTCTTCTCGGATGGTGGAACCGGGCCGCGCGGCGGTGGCCACGTGCCGACATCCCAGACGACCTGGGCGACGTCGGGGTCCTGCGTGAGCCCGAGTGGACCAAGGTCGGACAGCGAGCCGTCGGTGCCGAACTTCGGCATCCACGGGTCGTCCATCATGATCAGGTCGTAGGTCGCGTCATTCGCCTTGAAGGCATTGACGAGCTTCGAATACAGGTCGTCATAGGGTGCCTCGACGATCTGGATATCGACGCCCTTCTGCTGCTTGTACATCGGCGCAAGCGCCTTCAGGCCCGCGTCCTCGACACCCTGGACCGCGGCAATCGTCAGCTTGGTCGCGGCCCCGCCGCTGCCCGTCGATGGCGACGAGCATGCCGCCGCGACGAGCGCGATCGGGATGAGCGTCGCTAGCCATCCGCGGAGCTTCATGCTTCCTCCTCCTCAGTCGAGTCCAATCCGTGCCGGGCGGGGCCTGGCCCACTGCCCGTTGGGGTCGATCCCCCTTTTGCCGGTGCGCGCGTTCATCTTCTCCACCGTCACCTCCGTCGCGATCTGGTCGCTGCCGCGCTACATGTCCATCGGCCGGACCGGTCTACGCTCACTTCGGGAGCGGCCGGCGGCCACGGCAATACGCATCGCCTGTAGCCCGTCGCGAGCGGTACACGGACTCGCGATCTGACCCCGGGCCACTCGCAGGAACGTCGTCAGCTCCTCCCGGTAGGCGGTCTCAAACCGAGTGAGGAAGGTCTGCCAGGCTGGGCCGGACATGGCCGGAGCGTCCGGCTCGAGCGAGCGGAGCGGCGTCCGCTGTCCAAGACCGACTGTCACCGAATCGCGCGACCCGACGATCTCCATCCGGATGTCGTAGCCCAAGGGGTCGCGCCGCGTCTGGCTCAGGACGCCCAGGGTTCCATCGGCCAGCTGAAGGATCGCCGCCCCCGTGTCGACATCGTCATAGCGGGCGAACACCGGGAAACCGCGCACGGAACCCGTGGCGTAGACCTCGTCCACCTCCTGGCCGGTCACCCAGCGGAGGGCATCGAAGTCGTGGATCGAAGAGTCGCGGAAGAGCCCACCAGAGACGGGAATGTATGCGTCGGGTGGTGGCTCATGATCGTGCGCGATGAGCCGGATCAGGTACACGGTACCCAGCCCCCCGGACTCGACGAGGCGGCGCGCCTCTCGATAGGCAGGATCGAAGCGGCGCTGGAATCCCACCTGGACGACGGCCCCTCGACGTTCGATCTTCTCGACCAGCTCCACCGTCTGTGGTAGGTCGAACGCGAGCGGCTTCTCGCAGAACGTCGGCAGGCCGCGTTCCACGGCCGCCGCAACGAGGTCCGCGTGAGCATCGGTTGAGGCGGCCACGATCACCGCGTCGGCTCCAACCATTGCCTCGTCCGCGCTAGGCGCGACCCGCCCGCCGAAGACTGCGGCGGTCTCGGCTGCCCGACCGGGATCGATGTCCGCGACGACGACTTCATCGACATCGGGCTGACTGGCCATGACGATTCCGTGCAGCCGACCAATCCGGCCCGCGCCGATAAGCGCGACCTTCATCCGTCGCACATCAGTCGAGACGGATCCGCGCGCTGATCTGATGCCGGGTCATCGGTCATGTGGCGCTCCCCGTCACCCATCGGAGTGGCCGCTCCTCCCCGGGCGGCGACCCAGACGTAATCGATTACCCGCGATGGTGAAACCGGCCCTGGACCGTGTCAATACCCAGCTGCAACCGAACACAAGGAGCCCAAGCCCGTGGCGAGTGGCGAGTGGCGAGACGGGCGGGGCGTGAGATCGATCGGAGGCCAGTCGCCCGCACGCACACTTGGGCTACCATGGCGGCCGGGCGGGAGTAGCTCAGTTGGCAGAGCGTCAGCCTTCCAAGCTGAATGTCGCGAGTTCGAACCTCGTCTCCCGCTCCACACCTCGCCCGCAGGCCCCTGGTCTCAGCCGCGGCGGGCGAGCACTGAGAACGACAGCGGGATCCGGCCGCGTTCCTCCGGCCGGACGTCGTCGTGGCCGCCCCACCAGTCGGTCGGGTGCTCGGCGACCCGCTCGAGGCGGAGGCCGGCGCCAAGCATCGCGGTGAGGATCTCGCCGAGCGTCCACGACCGGGCGAACTTCCAGCTCTGGTCGCCCTCGTCGGCCGACAGCCGATCGATGTATTCGGGCGCCCAGCCCTTCGAGGCTTCCGGGCCGGCGAAGTAGTCGTAGTCGGTCGCGATCCAGTTGCCGTCCTCGTCGGCGTCGAACAGCCATTCAGCCGGGTGGCCCTCGAACAGGACGAGCCGGCCGGTCGGGGACAGGAGGCGCTGGAGGACAGCCGCCCAGGCGTCGAGGTCCTGGAGCCAGATGAGTGACCCGCGGCCGGTGTAGAGGAGGTCGGCCGTGCCGTCGAGCTCGTGCGGCGTGTCGAGGACGTCCGACTCGATCCAGCGAGCCGGCGCGCCCACGGCCCGGGTCAGCTCTTCGGCGAGCTTGAGCATCTGCGGGCTGAAGTCGACGCCCACGACCTCGTCGGCACCGAGATTCCACAGGGACAACGTGTCTCGGCCGGCGGCGCACTGGAGATGAATCGCCCGCCGGCATCGGCCGTGGAGGTCGCCGATCAGCTCGAGCTCCGGTGGCAGCAGGTTCGTCCCGCCCGACCGGATCAGCTCGATCGCCTCCGGCAGCCAGCGCTCGTAGCGCTCGGCGGCCTCGTCCCAGGCCAGTCTTGTCGCAGCTTGCATGAGGCGGGGATCGGCCGCTTCGGCGGCGCTCGCCGGGCGAACGTGGGCGTCGACGTCGAAGCCAGACTCGGGGTCGGACTCGGCGTTGGAGTCGAGGTCGGCCTCGCCGTCGGTCGAGCGGTCCATTGCCGCAGAGTCTAGGGCTGTGCCGCGGCGAGTCGCCACGAACCCGGACATCGGCCAACCCCCGACGATATCCTCCGATGATGCAGACCCTCGCCGCGCTGCCCGCGACGCTCGGCCGGACCGCCAGCATCGTCGCCGCCGTTGCGATCGTGACGACGATCCTTGCCTTCGCCCTCAGCGGCCTCGGCGCCAGTCACACGATCGTCTTCATCGTGAGCGCCGTCGCCCTCGCCGGCCTCGCGGTATTGATCGGGCAGGGGACCGACGAGCTCGGCCAGCGATTCGGGCCGGCGACGACCGGCATCCTCCAGTCGGCGCTCGGCAACCTGCCCGAGCTGTTCATCTCGATCTTCGCCCTGCGGGCGGGTCTCGTGGTCGTCGTCCAGACGGCCCTCATCGGTTCGATCCTCGCCAACACCCTTCTGGTCCTCGGCCTGGCGTTCCTCGTCGGCGGTCTGCGTCACGGGACGCAGACCTTCCATGCGCCGTCGGTTCGGACGTTGGCGACACTACTCCTCCTCGCCGTCGCGGCCCTCGCGATCCCGACGCTTGCCACGGCGCCCGGCGAGCCGGACGCGGGCCACGAGATCGACCTGAGCGTCATCGTGTCGATCGTCCTGCTCGTCGTCTTTGCGGCGTCGATCCCGTTCTCGCTCCGAGGCGGCCGCGGCGTGAGTGTCGAGCGCGACGAGGCACCCACGGCGAACGCCTGGCCCTTGCCGCTTGCCCTCGGCGTGCTTGCGGTCGGCGCCGTCGGCGCCGCCCTCACGTCGGACCTCTTCGTCGAGGCACTCAAGCCGACGATGGCGAGCCTCGGCCTGTCGGAGGCGTTCGTCGGGCTGGTCATCGTGGCGATCGCCGGCAATGCAGTCGAGAATCTCGTCGGGATCCAGGCGGCGGCCGCCAACAAGACCGATCTCGCGACGAGCCTGATCCTGAACAGCAGCCTGCAGGTCGCGATCGCCCTGACGCCGGCACTCGTCCTGATCTCGCTGGTCATCGGCGGTGGGGCGCTGACGCTCGTCCTCAGTCCGCTCCTGCTCGGTGCGGTCTTCCTGGCTGCCCTGCTCGCGGCGGTCATCGTCTTCGATGGTGAGAGCACCTGGCTGGAGGGACTGGCCCTGCTCGGCCTGTACCTGATCATCGCCGCGAGCGTCTGGTACGGCCCGCCGATCCACGCCTGAATCGGCCCGGAAACGGCTGCAACGCCAGACTGCGCGGGACTTGTTATGCTCCGGCCCGCCTGGCCTCGATTCGCGGCATATCCGTCAGATGTCGCAGATCGAATAAACATTTCGGGGGATGGCTCCGCTTGCGTCAACGGACGACCATCCGACGGGTAGCGCTTATCCAGTTTCGCGGGTTAGCCCTCATCCAGTTTCATCCCACTCGGCCGATGCCCACGACGTGATGCAGAAACCATTTCGCCGCCTGCCCCTTCGCCGCCTCGCCGCTCGTGCCACCAGCGCGATTCGTCGTCGCCCGCGCACCGCGACCGCAGCCCTGACGC
>DATHGS010000374.1:0-4987 GCA_035490155.1 Candidatus Methylomirabilota bacterium
AACGGCTTCGCGCCGCGATCCGGCCGACATCCCCGTCGTCATGGACGCCAAGCGCGGCGATATCGGGACCACGGCCGCCCGCCAGGCCGTCGCCCTGTTCGATGCCCTAGGCGCCGATGCCGTGACCGTCAGTCCATACCTCGGCGAGGAGGCGATCGCACCGTTACTCGGGCGCCTCGATCGGTTCGCGTACGTCCTCTGCCGCACATCCAACCCCGGGGCCGGCGAGCTCCAGTCGCTCGTCGTGGCCGGCGACGAAGATGGGGGCCTGCCGGCCGAGCCGCTCTATGCGAGGGTCGCCCGACGGGTCGCCGGCTGGGGGCCCGGTGGGACCGTCGGGCTGGTCGTCGGGGCGACCGCGCCCCTCGAGCTGGCCGGTGTTCGCGCCCTCGCCCCGGGTCTCGCTTTCCTCGTCCCGGGCGTCGGTGCCCAGGGCGGCGAGATCGGGCCAGTGCTCGCCGACGGGCGCGCGCGAGCGACACCTGCGGGTGACCGGCCGGGCGGCGGATTGCTCGTCAACGTGTCGCGGGCCATCGCCGCCGAGGCACTCGCAGCCGCCGATCTTTCCGAGGCGATTCGAACGGCCGCCGCCGACTGGGCGAGGCGCCTTCCCGTGCTACCCTAGGCGCCGAGCGCAGCCAGGCGAAACGCCTCATCCTGACGCTCCACCGAGCGAGGTCTTGGCCGTCCACGATGCCATTCGGAATTGGACCCGGGGAGCTGATCATCGTCCTGATCATCGCGCTGCTGGTGATCGGGCCGGGCAAGCTGCCCGATGTGGGTGCGGCCCTCGGCAAGAGCATTCGCGAGTTCCGCAAGGCGTCTTCCGACGTCGAGGAGGCAACGCGGATCGACACAGCGCCGACCCCGCCCGCCTCAACCGCGCAGGCCGCGCCGCCTCCCGTGTCGGCCGCGCCGGAGCCCAATGCGCCGGTCGTGCCGCCCGCGCCCAATGCGCCGGTGGCGCCGCCCGAGCCGAACGTGCTCCGTACCCCGAGCGCCCCGCCAGCGAGCGATTCGACGGGCGAGCAGACCCGCTGATCGTCGGGCTGCCCATTCCTCATGGCCGACGCTGACGCCCTCGGCGAGGTAGCCGCGCCGAACCGCCTCCCGGTTCCCTCGTCCGGCGCACCGGGCTCGACAGGATCCGCCCCCGAGGCCGATCGGACGATGTCGCTCGTCGACCACCTCGTCGAACTTCGCTCGCGCGTGATCAAATCGATCCTCGCCGTCGTCGCCGGTGGTGCGATCGGCTTCGTCCTGTCGTCCAGGGTCCGGACGATGCTCATCGAGCTGCTCCCGGCGGCGAAGGTCCAGGCGCTGGGCGTCGGCGACGCGTTCGCGATCAGCCTGAAGATCTCGATCGTCATCGGGATCATCCTGGCGATGCCGATCCTGCTCTACCAGCTGTGGGCGTTCATCGCGCCCGGACTGACGCCGAACGAGCGGCGGCTGGTCCGGCCGTGGATCCCGCTCGCGCTGTTCTTCTTCGCTCTCGGCGTGGTGATCGCCTGGATCATCCTGCCGTTCGCCCTCGGCTTCCTCCTGGGATTCACCGACAAGTACATCACCGGCGACACGCTGGCCGCCGGCCCGTACTTCGACTTCGTGACGACGATGTTCCTCGCGTTCGGGCTGCTCATGGAGTTCCCGATCGTGCTGTACGCGCTGTCGCGGGTGGGGATCGTCACCTCGGCTCGGCTGGCCTCCTCGCGCCGCATCGCGATCCTCGGGATCGCGGTGTTCGCGACGGTTGCGACGCCGGGCGGCGACCTCGTCAGCCCGACCGTGCTCGGTGGAACGATGTACCTGCTCTACGAGCTGACGCTTCTCGCCATCCGGCGCTCCGGAAAGTAGCTCAGTCGGCGCTAGACTGACGGTCATGGCGACCGCGCGACAGCCCGAGGACTCCGACCTGCCCGCGTCTACGGCAGGCGGCGACCTGCCCGACGCCAACGCGGAACAGCACGTCGTCATCCTCAGCGGCCTGTCCGGAGGCGGCAAGACCGCCGCGGCCAAGCTCTTCGAGGACCTCGGCTACACCGTCGTCGACAACCTGCCGGGCGAGCTGCTGGCCGAGTTGGCCGAGCTCGTCTCGGACGAACCGGATCGCTTCGGCAAGGTCGCCATCGTGCTCGACGTCCGATCGGGCGACGCGCCGATGGCGTTCGGGGCGATGCGTGGCGCACTCGAGGGCCGCGGGATCCGGCCGCAGGTGTTCTTCCTCGAAGCCCGCGACGAGGTTCTCATCCGGCGGTTCTCGGAGACGCGCCATCGCCATCCGCTGGCGGACCAGCGGGGGATCGCCAGCTCGATCGTGGCTGAACGCCGGCTCCTCGATCCAGTCCGCTCGGAGGCCGATGTGGTCATCGACACGTCGGACCTGTCGCTGCGAGAGCTGCGGGAGCGGATCTTCACCCGTCTCGGCGAATCGAGCGACCCGAGCCGGCTGGCGATCCAGCTGATCAGCTTCGGGTTCAAGTACGGCGTCCCGCTGGAGGCCGACCTCGTCTTCGACGTCCGGTTCATGCAGAACCCGTATTACATCCCGGAGCTTCGCCAGCTGTCAGGCCTGACGGAGGCCGTCCGGGGGTATGTCCTCGGTCAGCCGGTCGCCCAGGAGTTCCTTCGCTACCTCCACGAGTTCCTGTCCTTCGCCCTGCCGGCCTACGTCGGTGAGGGCAAGACCCGGTTGACGATCGCCCTCGGCTGCACTGGCGGTTATCACCGCTCGATCGCCCTGGCCGAGGCGCTTGCCGAATGGCTCCGCGAGCAGGATTTCGGTCCGGTGGCGGTCTTTCACCGCGAGCTCGAGCGGGCCTGACCCGATGAATCTCCGCCGCTGGCTGACGCCGGGCATCGGGATCAAGCGCTGGCTCCTCGTGCTGTTTGCCGGGCTTCTCCTCCTTGCCCTCGGGGTGGCCCACGTCATCCGCCAGGCGACACGCGACCTCGAGCCGGGCGGCTTCGCCCAGGCGATCATCGATGCGGTCACGCTCCAGTTCCTGCCGTACCCACTGCGCGGCCTGCTAGCCGTGGTCGCGGGTGTCTCGCTGGTCGTGATCGGGGCCTACGGTGCGGGGCGCGCGCTGACTGATCCGTTCCGCTCCGCCGAGGGCGGCCCGCTAGTCGAGCTGATCTACCAGAAGCGATTCCTCGCCCGCGGGCCGCGAATCGTGGCGATCGGCGGTGGAACGGGCCTTTCCACGCTGCTGCGCGGGCTCAAGGAGCACACGAGCAACCTGACTGCCGTGGTCACGGTCGCGGACGACGGCGGCTCGTCCGGCGTCCTGCGCGAGGAGCTCGGCATCCCACCGGTCGGCGACATCCGGCGCTGCATCGCCGCGCTTGCCGACGCCGAGCCGCTGATGAGCGAGCTGCTCCAGTACCGCTTCCCGGGCAGCCCGACCGATCCGACCATGGCCAGTGGCGGGACGATCGGCGGCCACGCGGTCGGCAACCTCCTGATCGCGGCGATGACGGCGATCCAGGGCGGCGACTTTGAGGAGGGCCTGCGCCAGATGAACCGGGTCCTGGCTGTCCGCGGCCAGGTGCTCCCGGCGACGGCGGTACCACTGACCCTCCACGCGGAGCTCGCCGACGGAACGATCGTCGATGGCCAGTCGCGGATCGCGGAGGAGCCATCGATCGCCCGCGCCTGGATCAGCCCGACCGACGTGCGTGCCTCGGAGGACGCCCTTGCCGCGATCGCCGAGGCGGAGCTGATCGTCCTCGGTCCGGGCAGCCTCTACACGAGCCTGCTGCCGAGCCTGCTCCTCGCCGACATCCGCGATGCGGTGGCCGCCGCGTCGGCCGTTCGGATCTACGTCTGCAACGTCGCGACCCAACCCGGCGAGACGACCGGTTTCGACCTTGCGGCCCACGTCGAGGCACTCGTTGCC
Organism: Candidatus Methylomirabilota bacterium; assembly: GCA_035490155.1. Lineage (GTDB taxonomy): Bacteria > Chloroflexota > Limnocylindria > Limnocylindrales > CSP1-4 > CF-46. The sequence goes on from DATHGS010000374.1 coordinate 3,903, forward strand.
CACGCCGGTGTCGGGATCGTGGACGCCGTCCTCGCCAACAACCACTTCGGCGTCCGAGTCCCCGCCGACTATGCCGCCGAGCCGGTGAAGTTGCGCTGGCCGCCGGCCCTCGCGACGCCACCCCGGCTGGTCCTCGACGACGTCGTCGACCCGGAACACGGTCACCATCACGATCCGGTCCTGCTGGCCGGGGCGCTGCTTCGTCTCTTCGAACGCGAATCCGGCGCCCGCCGTCGCGCCGGTATCGCCCGCACCGCCTGATCGCCCGGTGAGCCGCTCCGAGCGCGAGCTCGTCATGACCCTCCGGGCCGAGCTGGCGGCGATCGACCCGTCGCGCCAATGCGATCGACTCGCCGAGGCGGCGGGGCTGGGCAGTGCGGCGCCGGCTCGTGAGGGACCGGTGACCCGTCTCGCACTCCGGCTCGGACGGGGGCGGGGAGGCGTCGCGGCCGTAGCCGCAGCCGACGACGGCGCCGGGGCTGCCGACCGCGCCGGCTCGGGATGGGCCACCGCCCGCCGCGACTTCGACTGGGACCGTTCGGCCGAGCATTGCCGGCTGGCGTATCTCCGCGGCCTCTTCCTCGCTCGCGGTTCACTGAGCCTCGCCGGCGGCCGGACGCACCTCGAGTTCGTGGTCGGGATCGACGAGGCCGAACCGCTCACTGCTCGCCTCGCGGCCATGAGCCTGCCTGCGTCGTGGCGGATCCGCCGTGGCCGCGGTGTCGTGACATGGAAGAACGGCGACACCATCGGCCTGTTCCTCCGAAGGATCGGTGCGGGCGGCGCCCTCCTCGAGGTCGAGGCTCGCCAGGTGTCGCGGGCGCTGCGCGGCGACCTGAACCGCGTCCTCAACGCGGAGTCGGCGAATCTCCAACGTGCCGTCGGTGCGGCCGGGCGCCAGATCGCCGCGATCGACGAGCTCGAGGTCGACGGCCGGCTTGCCGAGCAGCCATACGCGGTCCGGCTCGTCGCCGACGCTCGGCGCACGACTCCCGAGGCGACGCTCGGCGAGCTGGCCGAGCGGCTCGGCCTCCATCGATCGGCCGTTCAGCGTGCCCTCGAGCGCGTCGAGCGGCTCGCCCTCC
>DATHGS010000375.1:0-2825 GCA_035490155.1 Candidatus Methylomirabilota bacterium
GCAAGCCCGCACTCAGCCAATCCGGCCAGCGCCAGGCGACGCTCAACGGCGTCAGGACGATCACGAACGCCAGCACGATGAGCTGGAAGCGGAAGCAGCCGAGGCCCGGGCCGCGCTCGGCCTCGAGGGGCTCGCCCTTGTAGTTGATCGGTCCCGGGGAGGTCACGGCTGGGAACTGTACGTGACGGGCCGCCGATCCGCCGGGCGTGTTGCCCGCCCTTGCCCCACCGATTTCCGGGGTTTCTGTCAGGCGAATCCCAGGCGGTCAATAAGCAGGCCGCTCGTGTCGCCGGCCACGCCGTTGAGCGTACATTGGCCCGCCGTTGGTGACAGGCGATCACCAGGCGGTCGAGAGACGAGTCCGGCCCGCCTAACGATCGCCTGAGTATCGCCTGTCAAAATCTCGCGGCTCGGAACCGGACGGGGAGCGCACGGCGCGGCCGGTACCATCCGCGCGTGGCCAACAACGACAACCGCTTTGCCTGGCACCCGGAGCCCGATCTTCTCGGTTTCGGCGACTCGAGCGCGCGGCCCGCCCTGGAACGACTCGGCGCCGACGCCTGGGCCGCGGCCCTCGACTATCTCTACGACCACGCGTTTGACCGGGCGATGGGCGAACCGTCGGGGTACGAGGAATTGCGCGAGACGTTTTTCGGCGTGACCGGCGGACCCGCTCCCGCGCCCTCCGGCCCGGCCACCTCCGCCGACCTCCTCGCCGAGTTCCGCGACCGAATCGCCCCGCACAACCTGAGCGCCTACCATCCGCGCTCGCTCAGCTACTTCACGCCGCCGCCGCTGCTCATGTCCGTCGTCGGCGAGATCCTCGCACAGGTGACGCAGCAGGGCGTCGACGTCTGGCATGCGGGGCCGGTCGCGACCTTCGTCGAGGAAGAGGTCCTTCGATGGCTGTGCGATCTCGTCGGTTACGGGTCGGGCAGCTTCGGGTTGCTGACCTCGGGTGGGGTCATGGCCAACTTCCTCGCGATGGCCCTTGCCCGGGATGTACACCTCGCCAGGCTGCGCGCGGCGACCACCCCTCCGCGAGGTGCAGCCCTCGAGGGCGTCCGCGTGTACACGTCCGACCAGACCCATTTCTCGATCGGGCGGGCGCTCGACGAGCTCGGCTTCCCGGCCGAGACGCTCGTCGTTCTCCCGACCGACGATCGCTTCCGGCTGCACGCCGAACCCGTCGCCGAAGCGATCGCGGCCGACCGTGCAGCCGGACTGACGCCGATCGCGATCTCGGCCGTGGCCGGTTCGACAAACACCGGTTCGGTCGACCGCCTCGAAGAGCTCGCCGACCTGGCCGCTCGCGAGAACCTCTGGTTCCACGTCGACGCCGCCTACGGTGCGGCCGCCCGGCTATCTGCTCGTGACGCCGATCGCGTCGCCGGTCTCGAGCGCGCCGACTCCGTCACCGTCGACCCCCACAAGTGGTTCTACCAGGCGTACGACATCGGCGGGCTCGTCGTGCGCGACGGGTCGCTGCTCGAGCATACGTTCGGGAGCCGCCGGCCCGAGTACTACCGTGGCGGCGAGGCGCCCACTGGCAAGGTCCCCGACGCCGATGCCGACACGCGCGACGATCACGACACGCCCGGCCAGCTCAACTTCTACAAACTCGGCTTCGAGGGGACGCGACGCTGGCGGGCCCTAAAGCTCTGGATGAGCTGGAAGCACGTCGGGACGACTGGGTTCGGACGGCTCGTCGCCGGGAATATCGACCAGGCCGCGCTCCTCGCCCGCCGCTGCGCCGAGAGCGATGATCTCGAGGCGCTGCCGGCCGAACCCGAGCTGTCGGTCGTCTGCTTCCGTCACCTGCCGGGCGGGTTGGACGCGGCCAGGCGGCTGCCGCCGACCGACCTCGACAACCACCAGGACCGACTACAGGCCGCGCTCGAGGCGTCGGGCGAGGGCTGGCTCTCGACGACCCGCCTCCGAGGCTCGACCTGGCTCCGGGCCGGCATCGTCAACACGCAGACAACCGAGGCGGACATCGACGCGCTCCTCGTCACGCTCCGCCGGCTCGGGGGTGAACTCCGCTAGGTGCGGGTCAGTTCACGCTCAGTTCGCGCTCGAGGAATATCGCCCGGTCGACGACGATCTCCGGCAGGACCATCGCGTGCTCGGCGTCGTAGGCCTTGAGCTCAGCGAGGTCGCCGGCGGCTCGAGCGAATTCGCGGCCGGTCATCGGGGCGATGTAGAAGTCGTTCCGGCCGAACTGGAACAGGATTCGGGCCGGCGCCGCAGCGCGGACGTGTTCGATCGGGTCGAGCGGCGCCAACGCCCGGAGATAGTCGATCCGATCCTCCTCGATCGGCCAGAAGGGAAGAAACCAGTCGCCCCAACGGGGAACGGCGGCGACCAGGACGTATGCCAGGGGCCGCCGATCCACCGTTGCGAGCAAGGCGGCGTGCATCCCGCCAAAATCGTGACCGACGACCCCGAGCCGCTCCGGATCGACAGCAGGCCGGGCTAGGACGAGATCGAGGCAGCGTCGCAGCCGGGTGACCTCGGCGACGATCCGTTCGGCGTCGGCGGCGGAGCCGGTCGGATCGCCGGCCCATGGGAACGTCAGCTGCGGGAGGACGGCGGCGGCCCGATGGCGTCGCGCCCAGTCGGCCGCCTCGTCGAGATATTCGGTTCTATTGCCGTTCGGGGCCTCTGTATCGAACCAGTGGGCGAACAGGAGCCCCGGTCGCGACGTTCGGGCGTCGAGGATCTCGGGCTCGACGAGGTACGCCTCGATCGGGGCCGCGGCGTCGCCCCCGGGTGGCGGCGCTAACCGGATGTCGCGGATGAGGACGCCGTCGCGTGTCTCGGCG
>DATHGS010000376.1:0-3400 GCA_035490155.1 Candidatus Methylomirabilota bacterium
GATGCGGATGGACGCGGCTTGACCGGTGCCGCTGACCGGGCGCGCGGACGGCGCGGCGCCGCCGCCGCGGTGGCCGCCGGGCCGGCGATGGAGGTGACCAGCGTCACGGTCCTGCCGGCCGACGAGGAGCCGGCCGACAACCTCGACGGGATACCGGAGATCGACGAGGGAACCGCAGCCGACTGGCTGCCGGGCATCCGCGACGAGCACGAGGACGATCCGGCCCGGACGGCGAGGTTCCTCGACCGACCGACGTGGGATCGGACGGTCACCCCCAACGTCCGACACCGCACAGGCACCCGAGCCCCCCGCCGCCGCCGGTAACGGTCGCCGCATTGGCGGTCCATGCGTGCGTTGCCGTCTCCGCGCGCTCGCTCACGGACGATTAAGTCCGCTCGCTTGCGTGCTCGACGTCGCCTTCGCCTGAACCGCCCTGCGGCGACCTGAGGCTCAGACGGGATTTCACCGCGGACGAGGTGCGGTCGCGGTGGGAATGGGCCAGACTGGTCGTGGCTCGTCGGGGCAACGCCGCTCGAGGGAGCGGCCGCGAGCGAGCCGGGAGGATGAGATGACCCGTTCAAGCCTGCGTTCGGCCGCCCTCGCCGTGGCCGTCATCGTGTCCCTGGCCGCTTGCGGGGGCGCCCCAAACGCCAACGAGCCCGCCGGAGCCGTCAGTGCCGCACTCGCCGCCGCTCAATCGGGCGGGTTCGCCAAGCTCGCCGACTACGCCTGCGCCGCAAAGAAGAGCGACTTTGCCTCGCTGTTCGGCGGCGGGAGCCTGTCGTCGCTGACCGCGCTTGGGATCGATCCAAACACTCTCTTCGACGCGATGAAGATCGAGTTCCAGGACGTCAAGACCACGGAAAAGAGCAAATCGGGCACGAACGCGACGGTTCACGTCACGGGCAAGACGGTCATGACGGTCGACGCGACGAAGATGAAGGAGATCCTCAAGACCGTGATGGCCGCCCAGGGAGCCCCGACTGACGACATCTCGCTCAATGCCGCGATGACGGCGATGTCCGGCCAGTTGAGCCAGACCCAGGCCCTCGACGAGGACGTGAACCTCGTCCAGGAGAACGGCAAGTGGCTGATCTGTTCCTGACGTGCCTCGCCTTGCCGGCCGGCCAAGAGCACCCTTGACTCGTAAGTGGCCAAATGGACGCCAAGGTGAGCGTAAGCGGAGATGTCCGGGACGATCAGCTGGTCGGGAGGCCCGCCTGAAGGACGAATTAGCTTTACAAGGCTGACACGGGCCGAGACGAGGCCCTCGTCCAACGGCCCGCGGGCGCCCGACCTCCGCTAAGGCGCTTGGGGCGTGCAATTGGCCAGTTGCGTGCATTCGTCGCGGATCAACGGTCGCGGGCCACGCACCAACGCCGCCCTGCGTCACGCCGGATCGAACGCCAGCATCTGCGCCCGCAGCTCGCCGCGGGCACGGCATAGAAGCGTCCGCGTTGCCTCGGCGGTCCGACCCAGCATGTCGCCGATCTCCGCCGAGCGGTAGCCCTGGGCCGCGAGGATCATCGCCTCGCGCTGGACGGGTCGGACGCCGGTGAGGGCGTGGCGGACGAGTTGGTCGCGCTCGCGGCGGATGACGGCGTCCTCGGTGGACGGGACGTGCTCGGATTCCGAGAGCCGATCGACGGTCCGCTCGCTGGTGTTCTTCCGGCGCGCGGCGCTGATGACGACGTTGTGCGCGACGCGATGCATCCAGGCGCCCGGAACGTCCGGCATTCGCCCGGCACGGGCGATCACGAGCAGCTTGATGAAGACCTCCTGGCAGACATCGGCTGCCGCGTCCTCGTCGCGGGTCAGCGATCGGGCATAGCGCTCGAGCGATGGCAGGTTGGCCAGGAAGATGGCGGTGACGTCGCTGTCGACCGCGTGCGGCTGTGCGTCCATCGGATCCCCTCATGACGTCGGCCGGTCTGGCCGTCTTCGAGAGGTATCCGTCGCCGGGTGTCCCGGGCACATGAGGCCGGTGTCCCGACTGATCGGGCGAGTGAGCGGGCAATCACTCCCGAAGCGAGGGAGCCAGGATCAGCGGGACGAGCTGTCGCGCCCGAGCCCCGCCTCGCGTGCCCGCACGATCGCCTGGGCGCGATCGGCGACCTGGAGCTTGTTGAAGACGTTGGCGACGTGGTTGCGGACCGTCTTCGAGGCGATCCCCAGCCGCGAGGCGATGTCGCCGTTCGATCGGCCCTGGGCGATCAGCTCGAGGATCTCGTTCTCGCGATCCGTGAGATCCGGGAACGGCTCCGCTGCCGGCGAGCGTGGCGCGGCGAAGAAGTCGGCCACCCGGCGCGCGATCGACGCGCCGAAGACCGCCTCACCCAGCGCGCACGACCGGATCGCCGACAGGATCTCTGCCCGCTCCGCGTCCTTCGGGATGTAGCCGCGTGCCCCGGCCCGCATGGCCGCGAACAGCGACTCGTCGTCCTCGGACATCGTCACGATCAGGATCCCGACCGTCGGATCGGCCTCGAGGATCCGGCGGGTCGCCTCGATACCCGAAAGCTCCGGCATCCGCAGGTCCATGAGGATCACCGCCGGCCGCCCGGTCGCGGCGAGCTCGACGGCCTGGGTGCCCGTCGTGGCCTCTCCTGCGAGGTCGAGATCGGGCGCCGATTCGACGAGCGCGCGGAGGCCGTCCCTGAACACGGGATGATCGTCCGCGATGAGGACGCGGATGCGGTCCGTCATGAGTCCTCCGTCCCTCGGTCGTCCCTATCATCGTCGGTCAGGGGCAGCCTCGCCCGGACGATGGTGCCGCCACCGGGCCGGGCGAGGAAATCGACCTCGCCGCCGACCTCCGCGGCTCGCTCGTCGATCGATCGAAGGCCGACGCCGGCGGGTGCGCCCGGATCGATCCCCCGACCGTCGTCGGTCACCTCGACGACGAGTCCGTCCCGATCGACACCAACCCTGACGATGCACGACGTTGCCCCCGAATGCCGAACGACGTTCGTCATTGCTTCTGTCGCGATCCGATAGGCGAGCACCTCGACCGCCGCCGAGAGGGCTGGCAGTCGCTCGTCGATCTCGACGACGATCGTCGGTCCGGATCCGCCCCCGAGAGCGGTCGCCTGCTGGCCGATCGCCCCTGCGAGACCGAGCGAATCGAGGGTCGGCGGCCGGAGCTCGCGGGCGAGGCGGCGAACGTCCGACATGACGCTCCGGACATCGGTGCGAATCTCGTCGAGGAGGGGAGACAACGCGGCCGCTTCGGTGGCGGCTCGTTCCCGGGCGAGATCGAGCTTCAGACCCACGGCCGCCAGCGTCGGTCCCAGCCCATCGTGCAGGTCACGCCGGAGCCGGCGTCGCTCCTCCTCGCGCGCCGCCACGATCCTGCCGCGGCTCCTCGAAATGAGGTCGATCTGGAAGAGCCGGTCGCGGA
>DATHGS010000377.1:0-7925 GCA_035490155.1 Candidatus Methylomirabilota bacterium
GTCAGGTGGACGGGCCGAAGAGGATGGACAGCCACGATTCGAGCGGCGTCATCGACCGATCTCGAGCACCCAGACTCAGGGCGGCAGATCCCGGCGCGTCGGCGGCCGGCGACGGGATCGATGAATCGAGCGTGAACGGCACTTCGCGCTCCGTGCCGATCCGGTAGGCCCGAGCCGCCTGTGCAATGTAGGCCGGCTTCTCGATGACCTGGAGCTCCTGCTCGAGCGAGGCGACCTCGGCCGCAAGAGCCCGATTGTTCTCGTTCATCTGGTCGACCCTTGCCGCGGCGGTGGCGGCATCGCCGGCTTGGCGGGCGAAGACGATCACGATCCAGGCCGAGACGAGGACGCCGGTGACCCAGGCGACCCGCCGGCGCGTGATCCCGGCAACCGAGAGGCTGGATAGATCGACGCCATCGGACTGGCTCGTCGCGTCGGCGGTGTCGTCCCCCACCCCGGCCGGCACCTCTTCAGGCAGGTCCCGAAGCGGGACACCGGCGCGACGGTCGGGCGGCGGGGGCGCGCTCCGGGGCATTGTCATATTCCGGGAATCGTAGCTGCCGGCAGCTGACATGTCAACGCGGGCAGGCGCGTGACAGCCTAGCTGACACGAGCGCCGCCGATCGTCCTGTTAGACTCCGCCACATTCGATCATTTGTTCTGTTTCAGAGGCGTCGAATGCGCACCTACGCTCCGGCCACCACTGAGGCCGTCCTGGCCGACCTCCTCGAGGAGCCGTCGCTCGCCCGTGGCGTCGTCCACCACCGCCACATCCCTGCCAGGGATGCGGTCTATGGCGCTCATCCAGCGTGGCTGGACCCACGGATCCGGGACGGGCTCGCATCGCGCGGGATCGACCGGCTCTACACCCACCAGGCCGACGCGGTCGAGGCCGTCCACGCCGGAGAGGACGTCGTCGTCGTCACGCCGACCGCGTCCGGGAAGACGCTCTGTTACGCCGTCCCTGTGCTGCAGGCGATCGCCGACGATCCGGCCGCGAGGGCGCTCTTCCTGTTCCCGACGAAGGCACTCGGGCAGGACCAGGTCGCGGAATTCTCGGGGCTGGCCCGCGCGGCGAACATGACGATCTCCGCGGCCACGTACGACGGTGACACGCCCGCCCCCATCCGGTCCGCGGTGCGCAAGGCGGGGCAGGTCGTCGTCAGCAACCCGGACATGCTGAATTCGGCGATCCTGCCGCACCACACCAAGTGGTTCCAGCTGTTCGAGCAGCTCCGGGTCATCGTCATCGACGAGCTCCACACGTACCGCGGCGTCTTCGGGAGCCACGTCGCCAACGTGATCCGGCGCCTGCTCCGGCTGTGTGCCCACTACGGCAGCTCGCCGGTCATCGTCTGCTGCTCGGCGACGATTGCCAATCCGGCCGAGCTGGCAGCGATGCTGACGGGTCGGCCCGCCCGACTGATCGATCGGAACGGAGCACCAGCCGGCGAACGGCATGTCCTCCTCGTCGACCCCCCGGTCCTCGACGCCGCGACCGGTGCGCGCGGGTCCGCCCAGACGCTGGCAAACCGCTGGGCTCTTCCGTTCCTGCGCGCGGGTCGCCAGACAATCGTCTTCGGCCGATCGCGGACTGCCGTCGAGATTCTCCTGACCGGTCTTCGTGAGGCTCTCCGGGAGAGCTACGGCCCGCGGTCGCGGGTCCGCGGCTACCGCGGCGGCTACCTGCCGACGGAACGGCGCACCATCGAGCGCGGCCTTCGCGACGGCGAGGTCCTCGGCGTGGTCGCGACGAATGCGCTGGAGCTCGGCGTCGACATCGGCCGGCTGGACGTGGCGATCCTGGCGGGGTACCCGGGCTCCGTCGCGGCGACATGGCAGCAGTTCGGGCGGGCCGGACGGCGGCAGGGCACGAGCGTGTCGGTCCTCGTCGCCTCCGGCGCACCCGTCGATCAGTACGTCATCCACCACCCTGAGTTCGTCCTCGACGGCTCACCGGAGGAGGCCCGGGTCGATCCCGACAATCTCCATGTCCTGCTCGCCCACCTGAGGGCCGCCGTCTTCGAGATGCCGTTCGAGGCCGGCGAGCGGTTCGGTCCGGGGCCGGCCGACGATCTCCTGGCGTTCCTGTCCGAGTCGGGCCACGTCCGGCAGGCCGGCGACGGGCGCTGGTACTGGAGCTCTGAGAACTTTCCTGCCTCGGAGATCTCGCTGCGAACGGCCGCCCCGGAGAACGTCGTCATCATCGACACGTCGCCCGATCGGCCGCGGGTCCTCGGCGAGGTCGACCTGTTCTCGGCCCAGGTCCTCGTCCACGAGCACGCGATCTACATCCACGAGTCGATCCAGTACCACGTCGACAAGCTCGAGTGGGGCGAGCGGAAGGCCTACGTGCATCGGATCGACGTGGACCACTACACCTATGCGAACCGCGCCGTAACCCTCAAGCCGCTCGACGTGTTCGACGAAGCGCCGGCGACAGGCGGCCACCGCATCCACGGCGAGGTGATGGTCGCGAGCCTGGTGACGCTCTACAAGAAGCTCAAGTTCGTGACCGATGAGAACGTCGGCTGGGGCCCGATCGACCTGCCCGAGATCGAGCTCCAGACGACCGCCTACTGGCTCACCGCGGACGCGCTGCCCGGTCGCTGGAGCCGGAACGATCTCGACGTCGCCCTCATCGGGGCAGGCCGGGCGATCCAGACGATCGCAAGCGTGCTGCTCATGGTTGACCCGCGCGATCTGGGACTCGTCACACAGGTCCGGTCGCCACACCAGGAGGCACCGACGATCTATCTCTACGAGTCGGTTCCGGGCGGCGTCGGGTTGTCGGAGCGGCTGTGGCAGCGCCACGACGAGTTGATCGCCGGAGCCACGGAGCTCATCTCGGCCTGCGCCTGTGACGGCGGCTGCCCGGCCTGCACCGGGCCTCGCCTCGAACCTGACCTCGACGCCAAGACGCTCGCCCTCAGATTCCTGCGCGAGTGCGGGGCCGGGGCGGTGGCGGCCGCGTGACCGGCGCGACGCTCGAACGGCGGCTCGCCAATTACCGGGCGGCCATCCGCCCGGATCCGGCGCCATCGGCGGCCGACAAGACTCGCACGGCGGGCCTCGCCCAGCTGCTCGCGACGGCCGTCGACGGCGAGGTCGTCGATGGGGCATTCGGCGCCGTTGTCCGCTGCGAGCCGCTGACCGTCGTCCTGCCCCTGGACCGGGAACGGCTTGCCTGTCTGCCCGGTCAGCCGCCGCCGGACGTGCCTCTGGTTTGCCTCGACACCGAGACGACCGGCCTCGCGACGGCCGCCGGCACGATGGCCTTCCTCGTCGGGCTCGGCTGGTGGGAGGGCGAGCGATTCCGGCAGGCCCAGCTGCTCCTCCCGGACCAGCCGAACGAGCTGGCGCTCCTCACGCTCATCGAGGCGCACATCCCGCGGACCGCCTGGCTCGTCACCTACAACGGTCGCGGTTTCGACTGGCCGCTGCTCGTGACTCGCTATCGGATGGCGCGTCGTGATCCGCCGATTCACGCCGGCCACCTCGACCTGCTGCCGTTCGTGCGGCGTGTGTTCCGGCATCGAATGGCCGACGCGCGGCTGCGGACCGTCGAGACGGAACTCCTCAACGTCGCGCGGCACGAGGATGTCGAGGGCTGGCAGATCCCCGGCCGCTATCTCGACTTCCTTCGGCTGGGGATCGTCGAGCCGCTCGTCGCTGTCGTCCGCCACAACCGCGAGGACGTCCGGTCGCTGGCCCGGCTGCTCGGCCATATCGAGAAGGGCTTCGCCGACGTGGACGTCCGGCGAACGGCGGCGCGTGGCGATCTTGCGGGTCTCGCGCGCGCCTTTTCTCGCGAACGGCGGTTCGTGGAGGCGCTCGAGTGCCTCGAGACCGCCCTCGCCGCGCCCATCGATCCTCCACCGACGGCGCCCTCCTCGCCGTCCCACCGCGGCGAGGAGGACCGGTGGTGGATGCCGCGCCACCGCGCCGACTTTGGCGGCCCGCCGCCGCCCCCTCCCCAACCCATCGCCTCGGCCCGGCTCGACGCGCCGTGGACGGAGGAACGGATCCTCATCGACCGTGCCCGCCTGCTCCGCAGACTCGGTCGCTTTGGCGAATCGGCGAGCGCCTGGGAAGGCCTCGCCACCGGCAGCGGGCCGGTCGCCGCTCATGCCTGGGTCGAGGTTTCGAAGCTTCGCGAGCACCGCCTCGGCGATCATCCCGGGGCCCTCGAGGCCGGGTTGCGAGCCCGGGCCGTCATCGAGCGAAGGCGCCGTCTCGCGCTCGTCGATCCGGCGCTCGAGCGGGGGCTCGCCCGCCGCCTGGAGCGCCTTACTCGGCGGGTGGCCGCTGCCATTTCCGCATCTACGAGCGCGGGGTCGGTAGCTCAGCCGGTGGCGGCTGCCGCCGCGGGCACAATCGGCAGCCTCGGATCGACAGCCATCGACGCCCAGGTCGACCTGACCCAGTCGAGATCCGGGTCGAACGAGCAGGCCATCGTCCGGCGGTCGCCGGCCAGGGCATTGAGGTAGTAGGCGTCGTCGCCGTGCGTGGCAGTGAACGGGTGATACCCGTCGGTTACGAGGACGACGTCGCCGTCCCGGACCTCCCAGATCCCGTCGCGGGAGCGGTCGGCCCGGTAGACGCGCTGGATCGACCAGGCCTCCGGCCGGCGGAACCGGTAGTGATAGATCTCCTCGAGGACCGCTTCGTCTGGCATGTTGTCGACATCGTGCTTGTGGGGCGGCCAGCTCGACCAGTTGCCGGACGGCGTCAGGACCTCGACGACCTCCAGGCGATCGGCAGGGAAGTCCGGGGCGATGATGTGGTTGATCTGGCGGGTCGCGTTGCCGGCTCCCCGGATTTCCGTGCGGACGTCCACAGGATGAACCTGGATCGGGCTCGCGGCGACGTCATCACGGCCAGATCGCGGCGCCCGTGCGACGGCGACCCTCCCCTCCCCGTCCGGCAAGCTCAGCCGCAGCTCGCGGCCGTCCGGCAGCCAGAGCGCGGACGGCAGGTCCGCGAACGGCCCATCGCGGCCCTCGAGGCGCCAGCGGTCCGTGTCCCCGTCGACGGAAACGTCCCGCCCATCGAGGACGACGAGACACGTCTCCACGTCCTCCCCTGCCGCGGCGACCACCAGGCCGCCCCGACCAATGAGGTGCGTCTCGAACGAGAGATAACGCCAGCCGGCACGGGCAGGATCGATGCGGACCGCACCCTCCGCGTCCGGTCGGAGGTGGAGCGCCTCGACGGGCAGGTCGTTCGGGAGCGCGCGCGGGTGGATCGTCGGTTCCGTCATCGTTTGATCGCGCGTGCGATCAGGAAGCTGCCCGGACGTCTGGATTCGGGATCATCGCGTCGGTCACCTGGTGGAGCAGTTCGTGGTACGAGGCGATGAACGCGCGGAGCGTCCGCGCCGTCGGCGGGAACGCGTCGAAAGCAGCCGGCGCAAGTCCATCCGGCTCATACGCCCGGACGAAGTCCGGGAAATGGGCCGAGAGCTCGGCGACGATCGCCGGATCGACGGGGTTATCGATCCGCGGCCGGACCTCGATGTCGGACGCGTTGAACCGTTTCTGCCAGGAGGACGGCATCGTGATGACGATGTCGCCGCCGATCAGCTCGGACCAGTGGTAGTGATGGCGGATCGCCGCACCCAGCAGCCGCGCTCGATAGCCTCGCTCAAGGAACAGACCGTACGCGCGCTTGAAGACCGCGACGCCGGACCATGGAAGTGCGGTCGGGTCGACGACGATCCCATCGCGTTCGGTCTGGAGCCGGAGCCAGTCCTCGATCCGGCCCATCATGATCGTGACGACCGGCCCCATCCGATCGACCGCGAGACCCTCCGCCTCACGGTGCCGCAACCCGCGCTCGATCGCCTCGGCGGCCGCGATCGCCTGGGCGACCGAGAAGCAGACCGTCGTGTTGACGTTTACGCCGCGGTAGGTCGCCTCTTCGATCGTCGGGATACCGGCCGTGGTCGCCGGAAACTTGACGATGATGTTCGGCGCAAGGCCGTCGAAATGGACCCCCTGGTCGAGCATCCGATCCGGCGACCGAAAGAACGTCGGGTCGGTCTGCATCGACAACCGGCCCTGCCGGCCGGCGTACGCCTCGAACGCCGGCTCGAGGAGCTTCGCGCCACGGAGCGACATTTCCTCGACGACCAGCCAGGCCAAATCGATTTCGGTCGCGGTCGGCCGCTCGGCGGCGAGCGAACGGACGCGTTCGCGCCATAAGGCCGGCTCCTTCTTCCAGACATCGGTCACGATCGTCGGGTTGGCCGTCGCGCCGACGGCCCCGTACGAGATTGCGTACTCCAGCTCGTCGATCGCGCACGAGTCGTTCCAGATGTCCGTCGCGGTTGTCGAGATCGTTCGACCCAGGGGGCTGTCGGCCAACGGGAGCGCCACGGAGGGCGCGGGTCGGGTCGTCGCGGTCATGGAGCGGGTCCTCGTGAACATGGCGCTCTTCAGTGGCCGGCATCTCCGCCGTTGACGGCGAACCGCCCAGGGTGACATTTTGGGGGCAGCGCGATTGCGGCGCGGTATTGACAGCGCTGGTGCTCATGGTACGCTTCGCCGCGGCCCTTGGTCAATCGATTACCCAGTCGCCATCTCGACCTCGAACCCGGGCACGGGGAGACCCTTCGGAACGTGGCTGACGCAACTGCGCGAACCCTCACCGGCGCCCAGATCGTCGTCGAGTACCTCGTCCGCCGCGGCGTCCCTGTCGCCGCCGGAATCCCAGGACACGGTTGCTGGGCGATCACCGATGCACTCCTCGATCGGCGCGACGAGATCCGGACGATCCAGGTCATGCATGAGCAGTCTGCCGTCCATCTCGCCGACGGCTACTTTCGGGCGACCGGCACGCCGATCCTCGCCTTCACGAGCATCGGACCCGGCGCGATGAACACGCTCGTCGGGATGGGGACGGCCTACGTCGACTCGACCGCCGTTGCCCTCCTGACCGGCTCGCCCCACACCTATATGCGCGGTCACGGCCTCTTCCAGGAGTTCGAACGCTGCCACCACTCCTTGACGACGGGCTCGAAGACCCGCGGGTTGTCGGCGTGATGGCGGCCGTCGCGTGTCGACGACCTGCAGTTCGTCCTCCAGCGCGCCTGGAACGCGATGCTGTCCGGTCGCCCCGGACCGGTCCTGCTCGACATCCCGATGGACATCCAGGCGGAGTCGGCGGAGGTCGTCATGCCGGACCCGGAGCGACGCGAGGCCCGAGGTCGAGTCCGGCCGGCACCCGACGATGTCGAGCGAGCGGCGGCACTTCTTCGATCGGCGAGCCGGCCGGTCATCGTCGCCGGTGGCGGCGCGATCCTCGCCGAGGCCTGGGCGCAGGTGACGGCGCTCGCCGAGCGCATCGGCGCCCCGGTTGTCACGACATGGAACGGCAAGGGTGCGATCGATGAGACCCACGACCTTGCCGGGCTGACGATCGGCGACACGGCATCGACCTGCGGCAACACCCTCGCCGCGAACGCGGACGTCCTCGTGTCGGTCGGCAACCGTTTCACCGACTGGTCGGCATCGTCGTACCGGAAGGGCGTCACCTTCTCGATCCCACCGTCGAAGCTGATCCAGATCGACATCGACCCTCGCGAGATCGGCAAGAACTACCCGGTCGAGGTGTCCCTCGTCGGCGACGCCCGCGCGGCGCTCGACGACGTGCTGCTGGCCCTCGGCCCCGGGGGCGGCCCGTCGGTCTATCGGGATGGCCCGTACTTCGCCGAGATCGATCGGCTGCGTCGGGCGTGGTTCGAGCAGGTCGAGATCAAGTCCGGCTCGAACGCGACGCCGATGACGATGGCCCGCGCCGTCCGCGAGGTCCAGGCAGCGACGCGCCACGATGCGATCGTCGTCACCGGGGCCGGCCTTCCCCAGGGAATGGTCAAGCAGCGCTGGGTCACCCGGGTTCCACGGACGCACCTGACGTCGGGC
>DATHGS010000378.1:0-4012 GCA_035490155.1 Candidatus Methylomirabilota bacterium
TCTTCGGCGCCGGCCGGATGTTCCTGCCCCAGGTCGTCAAGAGTGCCCGGGTCATGAAGAAGGCCGTCGCCGTCCTCATCCCGTACCTCGAGGCGGAGCGGGCCGGCACCGGCAAGCGCTCCGGGACGATCGTCACGGCCACCGTGAAGGGCGATGTCCACGACATTGGCAAGAACATCGTCGGCGTCGTGCTCGGCTGCAACGACTACGAGGTGGTCGACCTGGGAGTCATGGTCCCGGCGGCCCGGATCCTGGAGAAGGCGATCGAGATCGACGCCGATCTGATCGGGCTGTCCGGCCTGATCACGCCGTCGCTCGACGAGATGACCCACGTCGCGTCGGAGATGGAGCGCCAGGGATTCACCATTCCACTCCTGATCGGCGGGGCGACGACGTCGCGGACCCACACCGCGGTCAAGATCGCGCCGGCCTATTCCGGGCCGGTCGTCCACGTTCTCGACGCGTCACGCGCTGTCGGCGTGGCCGGTGCCCTCGTCCAGGCCGATCGGCGCGAGGCGTTCGTCGCCGGGATCCGCGACGAGTACGAGACGGTTCGTCAGGAGCGGGCAGGACAGCGGGCGAAGGAGAAGCGCCTGACCATCGCCGAGGCCCGTGCCAACTACGTGCCGCTGGACTGGTCGCAGGTCAGCCCGCCGCGCCCGACGTTCCTCGGCCCGCGGACATTCGCCGATTACCCGCTCGCGGAGCTCGTCGACTTCATCGACTGGACGCCGTTCTTCACGACCTGGGAGATGCGTGGGGCCTACCCCGCGATCCTCGACGATCCGCGCCTCGGGCCCGCGGCGCGAGACCTCCATCGCGACGCGCTCGCCCTCCTCGAGCGGCTCGTCGCCGACGGGCGCCTGAAGGGAAATGCCGTGGTCGGCTTCTGGCCGGCCAACACAGTGAACAGCGACGACATCGTCGTCTGGCGCGACGAGGAGCGGCGGGACGAGCTCGCCACATTCAGGACACTGCGCCAGCAGATGGCCAAGCCGGAGGGCCGGCCGAATGTCGCCCTGGCCGACTTCGTCGCCCCGACCGAGACCGGCCTGGCCGACTTCATCGGCGCCTTCGCCGTCACGACCGGGCACGGCCTTGACGAGATCGTCGCCGAGTTCGAGGCGGCCAACGACGATTACTCGGCAATTCTCGCCAAGGCGCTCGCCGACCGCCTGGCCGAGGCATTCGCCGAACGGCTCCACCAGCGCATCCGGCGCGAGCTGTGGGGCTACGCACCCGACGAGGCGCTCACGAACACGGATCTCATCGCCGAGCGTTACCAGGGCATCCGACCCGCTCCGGGCTACCCGGCCTGCCCGGACCACACCGAGAAGCAGACGCTCTTCGACCTACTCGAGGCGGAATCGCGGGCTGGCATCAAGCTGACCGAATCGTTCGCGATGTGGCCCGGCGCGGCCGTCTCCGGCTACTACCTGTCGAACCCGGCCAGCCACTATTTCGGTGTGGGCCGGATCGGCCGGGACCAGCTGGCGGACTATGCGGCGCGGAAGGGTGTCCCCCTCTCCGAGGCGGAGCGCTGGCTCGCCCAGAACCTCGTCGACGAGACGTAGCGGGCGGCTTTCAGCCGCATTTCAAAACGCCCGAAAACGTTCACCTGGCGTTGACGACGGACTATCGTCGCCCCCACACCGTTGAAGTCGCGCGGCCTCCCCCTCGGCGCCTCCGCCGATCCGCATGGCCGCCCCAGTCGGAGGACTGACCGCATGCGCCTGCTCCCAACGCCCGGTCGCCCCACGCCTCACGACCCCGTCAGGCATTCGCTCGTACGGCGAGTCGGCGCGGTTCTCGTCGCTGCGGCGCTCGCCGTGTCACCGTCGGCCGCGCCGCTCGTCGGCTCGGTCGCGACCGTCGCCGCCGCGACACCCACGTGCAGCCTTGGCGCGAACGGCGCCGTCAAGCACGTCATCTACATCCAGTTCGACAACACCCACCTGCTTCGTGACCGTCCGAACGTGCCATCGGATCTCGAGCAGATGCCGAACCTGCTGAATTTCATGCGGAACAACGGCACGCTCCTGTCCAACGACCACACGATCCTCATCTCCCACACTGCGGGCGGGATCCTCTCGTCGCTGACCGGCGTCTACCCGGACCGCCATGGCCAGACCGTGTCCAACAGCTACGTTCGGACGTCATCGACCGGCGGCTTCTCGTTCCCGTCGTCGTTCGGCTACTGGACGGATCCCGTGTCGGCCTCGGGCACGCCGACCGTCCCGAACATGATCACGCCGACCGGCGCGGTCCCCCCGGCGCCGTGGGTTCCCTACACCCGTGCCGGGTGCGACTGGGGCGGCGTGGCGACCGCGAATACCGTCCTCGAGAACAACAACGCGGTCTTTGTGCTCGGCGGCCCGACGCCGTTGCGGAGCGCGGCTGCGATCGGTGACACGACGTTGTTCGTCGGCAGCACCTCGAACTTTTCGGTCGGCCAGACGATCACGATCGACAACCACCAGGGCACATCGGAGACGGCGACCATCGCGTCGATCCCGCCGACGGTCGTCCCGCCGAACCCGCGGCTCGCGGTGACCACGCCCCTGACCCTGGGCCACGCTGCCGGGACGACGGTGTTCGGCACGGTGTCGACCAACCCCAACGGCGATTTGACGACGATTTATGGTGCGAACACGCCGGAGTGGAACGAGGGCAAGTTCTCGCAGACCTCGGTCTCCGGCACCGCCGACCGAACCCTCGCCCAGACCGACTTTGTCGGCTTCTCGATCCATTGCGCCCAGGGCTCGGCGACGTGCGCCTCCGGCCAGTCGGATGTCCTGCCGCAGGAACCGGGCGGGTACAGCGGCTTCAAGGCGCTGCACGGCGCCAAAAACATCGACCCGGTCCTGACCGGCCAGCCGGCCAGCGTCCCGGTGACCGGCCTCGACGGCAACCCGGTCCTCGACCCGTTCAACCACCCAGGCTTCCCCGGTTTCGACGGGATGTCGGCCGCGGCATCGCTCGCCTACACGGCCGAGATGCAGGAATCCGGCGTCCCAGTGACGTTCGCCTACATCAGCGACGCCCATGACAATCACGGCACCGCCGGCAACATCCACGTCGCCTACGGCCCGGGCTCGGCGGGTTACGTCGCCCAGCTCAAGGCCTACGACGATGCATTTGGTGCCTTCTTCGGCCGCCTGGCCGCCGACGGGATCGACAAGTCGAACTCGCTCTTCGTCTTCACCGTCGACGAGGGCGATCACTTTGCCGGCAGCCAGCCTTCGAACCCCGGCTGCGACGGCGTGACGACGGCCTGCGACTGGGACAGCCTCGACAACGGCCATCCGCGGGTCGGTGAGCTGAACGGCAACATCGACACCCTCGTCCAGAACCAGTACCCGGCGCTCGCCGCCCAGTTCCTTGGCGCGTCGGCGACGAACGCGTTCACCGTGCACGGTGACGACGCGCCGACGTTCTACCTAGCGAAGAAGGGGGCCAACGGCGGGCAGCTTCCACAGAACGACCCGCTGAACCGCGAGTTCGAACGGTCGGTCGCGAACCTCACGGCCGTCAACCAGTACACCGGGGCGACCGACAAGCTGATGGTCGCGATGGCCGACCAGGCCGAGATGAAGCTCCTCCACATGTGGGCGGCGGCCGATCCGAACCGGAACGCGTCGTTCGCCTATTTCGGCGACCCGAACTACTTCCTGACCGACTTCGGGCTTCCGCCAGGTTGCGGGGCGCTCTGCATCAACCCGCTGTTCGCCTGGAACCACGGTGACATCCAGCCGGAGATCGCAACGACATGGCTCGGGTTTGTCGGACCGGGTATCCGACCGCTCGGCCAGACGGGTGACGTCTGGACCGACCACACCGACGTTCGGCCCACGATGCTCGTCGATCTCGGGCTTGCCGACGATTACGCGCTCGACGGGCGCGCGATCACGGAGATCCTCTACGGCAATGTCGTGTCGCACACCCTCAATGTGGGTCGCGGCCTCTACCAGAACCTCGGTGCCGCGTACAAGCAGCTGACCGCCCCGTTCGG
>DATHGS010000379.1:0-3756 GCA_035490155.1 Candidatus Methylomirabilota bacterium
GCGCCGAGGTGTCGGGGCCGCGGCCGACGTCGGCGTAACTGATGGTCGTCTTCCGGCCGTCCGGGCCGGTGAGCGTGATCTGCCCGGTCGCGAGCGACCCATAGGCGTTCGCGATCTCCGCCGCCGCCTGCTCGCGGGTGAGCCCGCCGAGTTCAGTGCTGCCGACGCGGACGCCGGGCAGGACCCGGCCGTCGTACTGCTGGCCCCATGCGTACAGGACGCCGACGCCGGCGCCGACGACGAGCAGGACGCCCAGGACGAACGAGACGCCGAAGCGGAGGGCCAGCGACCGTCGACGCCGAGGCCGTGCCGTGGGCTCGCCGTCGGTCACGGCGGCCGCGAGGGGCAGGACCGGCACGGCATCGACTCCGTTCTCGTAGGTCGGCGACGTGTCCGCCGGGCCGGCGTCGGCGTCCTGTACGCATGGGGCCAGCAGTACGACGGCCGGGTCCTGCCCGGCGTCCGCGTCGGCAGCACGGAACTGGGCGGGCTCACCGGCGAGCAGGCGGCGGCGGAGATCGCGAACGCGTATGGGTCGCTCGCTACCGGGCAGATCACGCTCACCGGCCCGGATGGCCAGATGACGACCATCGGCTACGCCGACGTTGGCCGCGGCCCCGACACCTCGGCGCTGGTCGACGCGGCACTCGCGGCAGGCCGCCATGGCGAGCCCCTCGCGAACCTCATCGGCGCACCTCAGGCTGCGATCCACGGCGTGACCCTCGACTCCGCCGTTGCCTACGACCGCGACAAGCTGGCGGCCGCCGTCGAGGCCCTCGCGACGACGATCGACCAGACCCCGGCGGACGCCTCCGTGTCGGCCGGCCAAGGCGGAACGTTCAGCGTCTCCCCGGCGAAGGACGGTCGCGCCGTGGACAAGACGGCCCTAACCACCGCGCTCGACCAGGAGCTCGCCGCGCTCGGCACGCCGGCGTCGATCACGATGGTCGTGCCGGTCGTGTCGTTGGCACCCGCCGTCGCCACCGCCTCGGCCGAGGCGGCGAAGGCGGCCGGGGATCGAATGGCCGCCGACGTCGTCGTCGCCCGGGTCGAGGACAGCTGGACGATCGCCGGCACGAGCATCGCGCCGCTGATCTCGTTCTCGACCGCGGCCGACGGGAGCATCACCCCGGTCTTTGAAGAGGCGGGCCTCGACCCGATCCTCACGACGCTGGCCCAGAATGTCAACCGGACCGCGCAGGACGCGGGCCTCGAGCTGGTCAGCGGACACGTCGTCGCCACCAGGACCAGCCGCGAGGGCCGAACACTCGACGCTGCCGGCATGAAGACCGCGATCATCAGCGAGATCGGGGCCCGCCAGGCGGGCGCGGCGGCATCGCCGGTCGCGGCCGTCGTCAAGGCCGTCGACCCGAAGCTGACCACGGCGGCCGCCAAGTCGTTCGCCCCCGACATGCGGCTCATCAGCTCGTACCGCATCTACTACTTTGTCATCGTCAACAATCACTGGGGCGGGAACATCGAAGCGCCGGCCACGAAGATCAACGGGACGGTCGTGCCGGCAGGCGGAATCTTCGACTTCTGGAAGGTCGTCGGCGACCTGCACAAGCTCCCGGGCGAGGGCCCGGGCAACGCGATCGAGGGCGGGAAGATCACCGTCACTGGCGCGTTCGGCGGCGGCATCTGCACCACCTCCACCACGCTGTTCAACGCGGCGTTCCACGCAGGCATGGTGCCGCTCGCCCGACAGAACCACAACGAGTTCATCAACCGGTATCCGCCGGGCCTCGATGCCACCGTGTGGATCGTCGGCAACGCCAAGCAGACCATGAGCTTCAGGAACGACACCAAGTACCCGATCATGATCACGCGGACCATCACCAACGCCGGCAGCAGGCGATGGATCGCGTTCCAGATCTGGAGCGTCCCGAACGGGCGAACCGCCAAGGTCAGCAACCTGGTCATCCAGCCGGGCGCGCGCGCCATCGACACGGTCGTGAGGGATCCGACCAAGCCTGTGGGGTACAGGTTCCGCAACAACACTCCGGTGAACGGCGCCAAGGTTTGGGTCACCGTGACGATCTACGACCACGGCAAACTCCACTGGAGCACGCGGTACTTCTCGAACTACCCAGCGGTCAACGGCGTCCTCGTGGTGGGCACCAAGACCTGACGCGGGCGACGCCCATCACGCTGAGACTACCGCTGCAGGTAGCGATCCCGGAGGGCTCGAACCGCAGAGGAGGGGAGTACGCCGGTCCCGAGAACCTCCTCGAGTGAGGTCGACCAGAACGTCGTCGCGTCCGCTAGCAGGCCGGCATAGCGCACGGACCGTTCGGCCATCTCGACGTTGTCGGCCGCATGAACGGTCACGTACCTGCCCCATGTCCACGCGCCGCCCGGGTGCTGGAGCATCGACAGCAGCAGGAGGTGCTCCAGCCACGGCGACCACAGGTCGCTGCGGCCCTTCACCCGCTCGAATGCCTCGGGGCGGAACGCAGCCGATCGCTCGTGTACCTCGCGGTTGCGCCAGAGGTTCTCGGGTTTCGGCGTTTCCGCCTTCAGGCGTTCGTGGTAGGTCACGTCGACCGCCACGAGGCCGTGCGAGCCGTCGTCCTGCAAGAGCACAAAGGCTGCGTCGAATTGCCGCAGGCTGTTGAGCCATTGCGACTCGAGGCGCCCGGGCGAGTGGAGAAACCGGACCTCCTCGACGCGGCCCGGCGCGTCGGCGAACCAGGCGTGGACGAGGCGGTCGGCCCGCGAGGGGTCGGCGGCGAGGTTGCCGAACAGGTTGAACGTGAGCGCCTCGGAGGAGAGCAGGTCCGCCCAAAGGCGCTGGTGATCGATGCTCTGCTCTCGCTCGACGATCGCAGTCCGGGCCTTGACCGCCTCGAGCGCGGGCGTCGTCACGAAGTTCGCCCCGCTGTCACGGCCGTATGCCAGCGGGATCCGGCTCCCGACCGGCCTGGGATCGACACCCGGACGCGGCGCATATGGCTGGGACCCAATCGGGTGACCTTCCCGCTCGCGCCACCGCGCCTGGTGGAGCCGGGTCCGCTGCCGGAACGCCGTCATCGCCGGGTGCCGGGGAACCAGGTCGCTGGTGTCCCAGCAGAGCGCGGCTTCAAGCTCTCCCCGTGTCGGCGGTTCGATCACGCTCGAAGGATACGAGCGTCTACGAGCCGAGCGAGTAGCCCGCGATCAGGCCTCGGCCTCGGGCGCCTCCATTCGCTCGAGCAACGCCATCGTCGTCGCCCAGCTACGGATCGTCATCGACTTGTACGCCGGCGTCCCGACGATCTTGCCGAGGCGGCTCTTCGTCCGTTGCGCGCTGAGCCGCTGCGAGTAGATCACGCCCGTTCCCGGCCACACCTCGTCGACGCCCGGCCGCGGGTCGAACACCTTCATCGCCGTCGGCGCGTCGATCCCCATGAGGAAGACCGCGTCGCTGTTGTACGTGTCCGGCTTGTCGCCGAAGCCCTTGGGCCGATCCCGGACGATCGCCCGGAGCTGGGCGCGCGTCAGGACGAGGACCGCGATCAGCTCGCTGTCGAGCTTGAACGTCCTAGGGAGCGCTTCCTCGAGCTCGCGCTTGATCGTGGCCGCCGAGCGTTCGGAGCTCAGGATCACGTTGCCGCTGGCGATGTAACTGGAGACGTTCGTGTGGCCGTGCGACTCGAGGAGATCGCGCAGGGCCGCCATCGGCACCTTGTTCCGGCCGCCGACGTTGATGCCGCGCAGGAGGACGAGGTATCGGGTCATCGTGGACAGAGGATGCCACGACGCTCAAGCTCTGAT
>DATHGS010000380.1:0-2432 GCA_035490155.1 Candidatus Methylomirabilota bacterium
CGTTGGCGATGAACTCGCGGCGCATCCGCTCCTGCTCCTCGAGCGACGCGGCCATCTGGTTGAACGAGTCGGACAGGCTGACGATCTCGTCCGGGCCTCGCCGTGGGATCCGGGCGCCGTAGTCGCCGTCGGCGATCTGCCTCGCGGCCTCGCCGATCTCCTGGAGGGGTCGGGCCAGTCGGGCCGCGAGCATGCCGGCGAGGACCATGGCGGCGACGATGGCGATGACGGTGGTCGCGAGGACGACCCACACGACGGTGTCGGCGAACATCGCCTGGCTCGAGTCTGCGCTCTCCCCGTGCCTGGTCATGAGATCGGCGAAGCTGCGCCCACCGATGACGATGACGCCGACGGCGAGGATCGCGATCGCGAGGCCGGCGACGAGGATCGCGGCGGCGGCGATGCGGGCCGCGATGCCGCCCGTGCGTCTCGTGATCATGAGGTCACGCGGTCACGAGGCGCCCGATCGCCCCGGGTCCCAGGTTGTCGCGTCTTCTGCGGCCGACGGAGGCGGAGCAGCGCGATAGCCCACGCCACGAACGGTCGCCACGTAGCGCGGCCGCTCCGCGTCGTCGCCGAGCTTGTCGCGCAGCCGACCGATGTGGACGTCGACCGTCCGATCGAGCACCTCGGCCTCGTCCTGGCCGTAGACCGCATCGAGGAGCTGGTCGCGGGTGAGGACCCGGCCGTCGGCCTCGAGGAGGGCGACCAGCAGCCGGAATTCGACGGCGGTCAAGGGCACGAGGCGATCGCCGATCCGGACCTCGTGGCGGCTTCGATCGACCACGAGATCGGCGTGGCGGATGGGTTCAGTCGCATCGGCCGTACCCGCCAAAGCGGCGCGGGCGAGGATCCGCTGGACGCGAAGGACGAGCTCGGCCGGCGAGAACGGTTTCGGGAGGTAGTCGTCCGCGCCGGCGGTCAGGCCAGCGATTCGATCGTCGGTCATGCCGCGCGCCGAGAGGATGATGACCGGCGTCTGATCGGTCCGGCGAACCGCTCGCAGGACCGCCAGCCCGTCGACCTCGGGGAGCATCACGTCGAGGACGACGAGGGCGGGAGCCTCGAGGGCGATCGCCGACAGGGCGCTTCGGCCGTCCGTGGCCTCGATCACCCGGTAGCCGGCCCGCTCGAGATACATCCGGACGAGGCGGACGATCTTGATGTCGTCGTCGACGACGAGGATCGGTCGATCGGTCGGCTGGCTCATGGCGGCATCGTAGGTCGCCGGCAATGGGCAGTCGATGACGATCCGGTGAAGGCGCCTCCGCCGGTCGCGTGCTCCCGCCAAACTCGCGCTCGCGCGAAAGTTGCAGCGTTCGCCGGCGATGCCGTTCTTTGCATATTTGGCTGGAGGGCTCGGGCTGGAGGCTTGGGCCGGACGGCAGGGCTGGAGGGTTGGGCCGGAGGCCGGATCGGTCACAGCGAGTCGCCGCCTGGCCGTCGGTCTGCCGAGCCAGCAATTCCGCCAACCCACCAATCGATATGCAAAGAACGGCATCACCAAACGACAGTCCTGTTCGGCCGCGAAGCGTGACGGAGCCACCTGCGAAGACCGTTTCCGGATGGCGCGAATCCAATCGGCCGCGCAGACTGGCGCAATGCGCGCCCTCATCTTCGATCTCGACGGGACCCTCGTGGACACCGTCTACGGCCACGTGTTTGCCTGGCAGCAGGCGCTCGGGGAGGCCGGCTGGCCGATCGAGGGCTGGCAGATCCACCGCCGGATCGGGATGAGCGGCGGCCTCTTCACCCGCGCCGTCGCCCGGGCGTCCGGTCGTGACCTCACTGACGACGAGGCGGAGGCGATCCAGCGTCGCCATGGCGAGATCTTCCGATCGATCCTGCCGACACGAACGCCGTTGCCCGGCGCCGTCGAGCTGCTCGCCTGGCTGCGCGACAACAAGATCGTCCATGGGATCGCCACCTCGGGTCGGCATCCAGAGATCGACGAGTCACTGCGGGTGCTCGGCGTGCCACCGGAGACGGTCGTCGTCGATCGCGGCGACGTTCTTCGGGCCAAGCCGGAGCCGGATCTCTTCCTCGCGTGCCAGGAGCGGCTTGGCGTCGAGATCGCGGACTGCTACGTCGTCGGCGACGCCGTGTGGGACCTGCTCGCGGCGCGTCGTGCCGGGATGCTGAGTGTCGGGCTGCTGTCGGGTGGCTATGGCGAGGACGAGCTCACCGCGGCCGGCGCCTTCCGGGTCTACCGAAACGCAGCCGAGCTGTTCACTTCGCTCGACGAGCTCGGCATCGGCTGAGGGGCCGGAGCCGCCGTTAGCGCTCTCCGGCGAGATAGGCGTGCCAGAGGATCCGCGCCGCGACCGCTCGCCAGGGTTGCCAGGCGTCCGCGATCGCCCGCTGGTCCTCGCGACTCGGAAGCGTGGCGAGGCCCTTCGCCCGACGCATCGCGCCCGCCAGCGCGAGGTCGC
>DATHGS010000381.1:0-2182 GCA_035490155.1 Candidatus Methylomirabilota bacterium
GCGCGCGTGTCAACAACCTCAAGGACGTCAGCGTCGAGCTCCCGAAGCGCCGCCTGACGGTGTTCACCGGTGTCTCCGGCTCGGGCAGCCGCACATCGGCTCGTCGAACGCCTTCTCGTTCAACGTCCCCTCGGTCCGAGGGAGCGGTGCGATCACGATCGAACGCGGTGCCGACAAGGCCAGGACCGAGAGCCGAACCTTCACCCTCACCGGTGGGATGTGCCCGCGCTGCGAGGGCACGGGCACGGTCTCCGATATCGACCTCACGCAGCTTTACGACGACACGAAGTCGATCGCGGAGGGCGCCATCACCATCCCCGGCTACAAGGTCGACAGCTGGTGGACCGTGGGGATCTTCACCGCGTCGGGCTTCGTCGACCCGAACAAGCCGATCCGGGAGTACACCAAACGAGAGCTCGACGACTTCCTCTACAAGGAGCCGACGAAGGTCAAGGTCAACGGCGTCAACCTGACCTACGAGGGGTTGGTCCCCAAAGTGCAGAAGTCGTTCCTGTCCAAGGACCGAGACGGGCTGCAGCCACACATCCGTGCCTTCGTGGACCGGGCGGCCACCTTCACCGCTTGCCCTGACTGCGGTGGCACTCGCCTGAGCGAAGGGGCCCGCTCCTCGCGGATCGGCGGGATCAACATCGCCGACGCATGCGCGATGCAGATCAGCGATCTCGCCGAATGGGTCCGCGGCCTGGATGAGCCGTCAGTGGCGCCGCTGCTGACGACGCTCGAGGGGACGCTCGACTCGTTCGTGGAGATCGGGCTGGGCTACCTCTCGCTCGACCGGCCGTCGGGGACGCTGTCGGGCGGCGAGTCGCAGCGCACGAAGATGATCCGCCACCTGGGTTCCTCGCTCACCGACATCACCTACGTCTTCGATGAGCCCACGATCGGCCTGCACCCCCACGATATCGAGCGGATGAACACGCTCCTGCTGCGGCTGCGCGACAAGGGCAACACGGTGCTCGTCGTCGAGCACAAGCCGGAGGCAATTGAGATCGCCGACCACGTCGTCGACCTCGGCCCAGGCGCCGGTACCGCCGGTGGCGAGGTGGTATTCGAGGGAACCGTCGACGGGCTGCGGGCCAGCGGCACGATCACCGGCCACCATCTCGACGACAGGGCCTCCGTGAAACCGTCGGTGCGGACGCCCTCGGGCGCGCTGGAGGTGCGTGGGGCCAGCACCCACAACCTGCAGGACGTCGATGTCGACATCCCGCTCGGCGTGCTGGTCGTGGTGACCGGCGTGGCCGGGTCGGGCAAAAGCTCACTGATCCATGGGTCGGTCTCCGGGCGAGACGGCGTGGTGTCAGTCGACCAGACCGCGATCCGCGGTTCGCGACGGAGCAACCCGGCGACGTATACCGGACTGCTCGACCCGATTCGCACGGCGTTCGCGAAGGCCAACGGCGTGAAGCCGGCACTCTTCAGCGCCAACTCCGAGGGCGCGTGCCCCACCTGCAATGGCGCCGGCGTCATCTACACCGAACTGGGATTCATGGACACGGTCGCAACCACCTGCGAGGAATGCGAGGGAAAGCGGTTCCAGGCGTCGGTGCTGGAATACCACCTCGGCGGTCGCGACATCAGCGAGGTGCTCGCGATGTCGGTGACCGAGGCCAGGGAATTCTTCGGTGCCGGCGAGGCGCGCACCCCGGCCGCGCACGCCATCCTGGACCGGCTCGCCGACGTCGGCCTCGGCTACCTCAGGCTCGGCCAGCCGCTCACAACGCTGTCCGGCGGCGAGCGGCAACGGCTCAAGCTGGCCATCCACATGGCCGAGAAGGGCGACGTCTACGTCCTCGACGAGCCGACCACCGGCCTCCACCTCGCCGACGTCGAGCAACTGCTCGGCCTCCTCGACCGGCTCGTCGACTCCGGCAAGTCGGTCATCGTCATCGCCCACCACCAGGCGGTCATGGCCCGCGCCGACTGGATCATCGACCTCGGCCCGGGCGCCGGCCACGACGGCGGCCGGATCGTGTTCGAGGGCACGCCGGCGGACCTCGTCGCGGCCCGCTCCACCCTAACCGGCGAGCACCTCGCGGCCTACGTCGGCCGCGGGCAACAGGTAGGTTGACCTAGTCGTAGAGGCGTTCGAGGTGCCAGGTTTCGTCCACCTGGTCGAGATAGACGAGCGCCAGCCAGCGGTTGCCGACGACCTTGAAGT
>DATHGS010000382.1:0-5175 GCA_035490155.1 Candidatus Methylomirabilota bacterium
CGACGAGACCGACCTCAACTTCGTCGGCAACGTCGAGGGCAAGGACCTGACCAGGCACATGGCCGACGTCGTCGTCTGCGACGCGGTGCTTGGCAACGTCGTGATCAAGTTCTTCGAGGGCCTGTCGACCTTCATCTTCGATCTGTTCCGAAGGGAGTTCCGGGGCTCGCTGCGTGGGCGCCTGGCGTATCTCCTCATGGCTCCCGGCGTCGCGAGGATCCGGAACGTCTTCGACTACGAGCGTGCCGGCGGATCGCCACTCCTCGGTGTTAGGGGCACGGTGATCATCACCCACGGTCGGGCGCGTCGGCGGATGATCGCCTATGGCGTCGGGGTCGCGGCGACGATGGCCCGGACGAAGGTTCCGGACCTCATCGGCGCGGCGTTCGCGCCCGCTGCCAGGGTCGGGACGACGCCGCCCGTTGACGGGCCGCCGAGTGATGCGCCGCCGGGCGATGTGCCCGCCCCGACGCTGGAATCGGCCTCGTGAGGAGTCCGGAGCTGAAGGTCGGCAAGAGCGTCGTCACCGAGATGGTTCGACTCGCTGCGTTCGAGGTACCCGGCGTCGCCCGGGTCGGCCGGCGTGGACCGGCGTGGCGCTCGATGATTGCAGGCCCGGCGATCACGACGGAGCTGTCCGACGACGCCGTCCGGGTCCACGTCTGGGTGGTCTCGAGGCCCGGTCAGGCCCTCCTGCCACTCACCCGTCATGTCCGGGCCGCGGTCGCCGCGACAGTCGAGCGGATGCTCGGGTTGCGGCTCGAATCGGTCACCGTCACGGTCGACGGTGTCGGGGGCTGATAAGGGCTCGGACAGAAATCCTCGGGCCAATGGCCTCGCGGAGCTCGGCCTTGGACCTCGGAGGGAAACGTGACTGAAAGCCGGGGAGCCGGTTCCGACCGAATCAGAGCTTTGAGGACCGGACGCCGCCTTGCTCTTGCGGCCGTCTTCGAGGCGGAGTTCGGGCAACGGACGGCCGAGGCGATCCTCGAGCGGCACCTCGCGGAGATCGAAGGCAGTCCGGTGGCCGCCTCGTTGGCCCGCTCGCTCGTCGCCGCTGTCGTCTCGCATCGCGACACGATCGATGCAACGATCGAACGAGTCGCGCCGCAGTATCCGGTGGTCACCCTCGCACGGATGGACCGCGCTTTGCTCCGTTGCGCCATCGGTGAGGTGCTACACTCGCCGACGCCGGCCCGGGTGGCTATCGCCGAGTGGGTCGAGCTGGCACGGATCTACAGTGGAGACCCGATGCGACGCCTCATGAATGGTGTCCTCGGGCGCATCGCAGCCGGATCGAACGGCCCGTAGCCGTCGGCAACCCCAACTCCGAGGAGGGAGTCAGTTGGCCACCACGTACGAGCGCCTCAAGAAGATCGTCGTCGAGCAGCTCGGCGTCGAGGAGGATGAGGTCAAGCCCGAGGCTTCGTTCGTCGACGACCTGAACGCGGACTCGCTCGATCTCGTCGAGCTCATCATGAGCCTCGAGGAGGAGTTCGGGACGGAGATCTCGGACGAGGATGCCGAAAAGATCCGCACCGTCGGGGACGCGGTCGAGTACATCGACGAGCGAGCTTCCTAGCGGCGCCGTCCGGCCCGGGTCGGCGAAGGGCTCGGTGAGACCCGCGACCGCCCTGGCAGAACGCCTCGGCCTTCCGGTACGCGATCTCGAACTACTCGAACAGGCACTCGTCCACAGCAGCTGGTTGCACGAGCACCGCGACGCCGCTCGCGGCCACAACGAGCGCCTCGAGTTCCTCGGCGACGTGGTCGTCAACCTCGCGATCTCGGAGGCCCTCTACGAAGCGCATCCGAGCGACGACGAGGGCCTTCTTTCGACGCGACGGGCGTCGATCGTGAGCACGACCGGTCTCGCCCGTCTCGCCGGACGGATCGATCTCGGGGCCCTCATCCTGCTCGGCGAGGGTGAGTCCGCGCGTGGCGGCCGGCGTCGTCCGTCCCTCCTGGCCTCGGCGTTCGAGGCGGTGGCAGGGGCGCTCTATCTCGATCTCGGCTGGGAGCGGACGCGGCTCTGGCTCGTCGAGCTGGCGGAGCCCGAGCTGTCGAACGACAGCCCGGGCATCTCCCTCAAGAGCCCGAAGAGCCGGCTCCAGGAACACACCCAGCGTCGGACCGGCCTGCGGCCGGAATACCGGATCATCGCGGCCAGCGGGCCGGATCATGAGAAGCTCTTCCGAATCGAGGTCTGGATCGAGGGCCGGCCGCTCGGGGTGGGCGAGGGGCCATCCCGCCGCACCGCCGAGACCGCGGCAGCAACCCGAGCCCTCGAGGCGCTTCGGCGGGAACGGGCCGCGGCGAGCGGGCTGTCGGGCACCGCGGGGAGCGATGGGGCCGACGCTGAACACGAGGTGACCGACGCGCGAACCGGCGCGACCGACGGCCAGACCAATGAGAACTCGACGTCGGAGGCAGCCGCCGCGAGGGGGGCCCGCGCGACGTCCAGACGGACGGCGGGATGACCGCACCGGCACGACTGCTTGCCCTCCGTCTCCAGGGCTTCAAGTCGTTCGCCGAGCGGACCGTCGTCGAGTTCGGCGGCGGGATCAGCGCCATCGTCGGGCCGAACGGGTCGGGCAAGAGCAACCTCGCCGACGCCCTCCGCTGGTCGCTCGGCGAGCAGGGTCGGGCGCTCCGCAGCCGGAAATCGGAGGACGTCATCTTCGCCGGCTCCGACAAGCGGGCGGCCCTGGGCATGGCCGACGTGACGCTCGTCCTCGACAACGCCGACGGCCTCCTGCCCGTCGAATACTCGGTCCTGGAGCTCGGCCGGCGGCTCTACCGCAGCGGCGAAAACGACTACCTGCTCAACAAGCAGCGCGTTCGCCTGCGCGACCTGGTCGACCTGCTCGACGCGGCTCATCTCGCCGACAACGCGTTCCTGTTCATCGGCCAGGGCATGGTCGATCAGGCCCTCGCCCTTCGCCCGGAGGAGCGCCGCCCGCTTTTCGAGGAGGTCGCCGGCGTCCGTCGTCACGAACGGCGTCGCCGCAAGGCGGAGGAACAGCTCGTCGAGTCGGAGGCGAACCTTGCTCGCGTCGAGGACATCCTCGGTGAGCTACGGCCGCAGGCCCGCCGGCTCGCGGCCCAGGCGGAGCAGCAGGCAACGCGACTCACGGCCGGCGACGAGCTGGCCGAGGCGCTCATCCTCGCTGCCCACGTCCGCTGGCACGAAGCCGCGGGTCGGGCGGCCCAGACGGGCGCGCGACGAGACCACGAACGAGCCGGGGCCGACCAGGCGATGACGGCCCTACAGGCCGCAGAGGAGGCGGCCGCCGCGATTGCTGGCGAGCTGGGTGAACGGGCCGAGGCCGAACGGCGACGGCGGGAGGCCCACGATGCCGCACGGTCGGCCCTGACCGATCTTCGTCTCCGCGAGGCTCGTCTCGGCGGCGATCTCGAGGCGATCGGTCGTGACCGGTCGCGACTCGGCGATGAGCGGGCGGCGGCCGAGGCGGACCTCGCCGTTCAGCGCCGGGCCCTCGCCCAGCCGATCCCGTCTCGCGATCTCGAGCTCGACGCCGCGGTCGGCGACGCCGAGCGTGCCCTCGCCGATGCCCTGGCCGAGCTCGGCTCGCTGAGAGTGGCCCGCCAGGCACGGGGCGAGGAGGCGGCCGCCCTTCGTCGAGCGACTGCGGCGCGCCAGGCGGAAGGAGAAACCGGACGTCGACGGCTCGCTGACGCGGAACGCCGGGCTGCCACCGAGCGCGAGTCCATGGCCCAGGCGACGATCCAGCGCGGCGCGCTGGAGGCGCGGGTCACGGCGGCCCGGGGCGCGCTCGAGGCGGCGATCTCGCGGGAGGCCGACGCGGCCGCGGCCAGGGAGGCGGCACGGGCCGCTGCCGACCACGCCGAGGCCGCCCGCCAGGCGGCCACGGAGCGAGCCTCCGCCGCCGGGACGGCGCTGGCGGAACAGCAGGGCCGGCTGGGTGCCGTCGACGCCCGCCTGGCCGAAGAGGAATCGCGCGGCATTGCCCGCGCCGCCCGTCGCCGCGGCGGCCGGCGCGTGGACGAGGAGCTCATCGTCGAGCCGGCATACCGGGCGGCAGTCGAAGCCGTTCTCGACGAGGTCGCCCGGGCCTATCTCGTCGATCGGTCGGCTGCGCCGGACCTGGCCGGCGAGCGGGGTTTGCTAGTCCTGCGCGAGGTCGCCGCCGCCCGGTCGGCGTCGGGCGGCGGCCCGGCCGAGGCCCGCGAGCGCCGGCTCCTCGAGCGGGTTGCCGATCTCGGCGGCGGGCCGCTCGCATCGGCCATCCGACGCGATCCCGGCGGCGTCGTCTCGCGCATCCTGGCCCGGGCCGTCGTCGTCCCTGACCTGGGGGCGGCGATCGCCATCCAGGAGGAGTTGCCGGTCGGCTGGCTGGCGGTCGTCCGCGACGGTTCGGCCGTCGTCGGGGAGCTGACGGTCCGCCTGGGGCGGAGCGACGCGTCGCTCGAGCGGCGGGCCGAGGCAGAGCGCCTGCGGGGCGAGGTGGAGCGGTTGGCCGGCGAGGCCGCCGAGGCGGCCGCCGCCGTCGCAGCAACCACGGCCGAGGCCCTCGAGGCGCGGCGGATCCTCGATGCGGCGCGTGCCGAGGAGTCGCGGTCGGCCGGCCTCCGCCGGGCGGCAGAGGAAGAGGATCGGGCGGCCGCTCGGGCGCTCGAGTCGGCCGTCCGCGAAGCCGGCTGGCAGGCGGCCCAGGGCGATCGCCTTGCCGCGGAGTTGGAGAGGCTCCGCGAGGCCGTCGCGGCGCACGACGTGGCCCCGGGGATGGCCGCCGCCGGCGAGGAAGGCGATCCCTACGACGGCGACGCGCTGGCGGCCTGGGAGGCGCGGGCTAGCGAGCTCCGCGCCAGCCGGGATCGGCTCGCCGCCCGGCAGGCCGAGGTCGAGGCCGGCCGACGCGATGCGGAGGCCCGTCGGGCCCGAGCCGAGGCGACGGTGGCGATGAACGAGGGCCGGATCGCGCGCGCCGAAGCGGACGCCGTGGCATTGGCGACCCGCGAGGGGGCGCTCCTTACCGAGCGCGAGCAACTCGGTGCCGAGAGCGCGCTCGCGGCACGGCGCGAGGAGGAAGCGGCGAGCGCGCTCGGCGAGCTACGGCTGGCGGACGCCGCGGCACGCGAGCGCCTGGCAACGGCCGAGCGTGACGCAGTGTCGGCGCGTGACCGGCTACG
>DATHGS010000383.1:0-4170 GCA_035490155.1 Candidatus Methylomirabilota bacterium
GGAGCCCGGAACATTGCGGACGGCGAAGACCAGCGTGGTCTTGCGCGGTCCGGGCTCAGACTCGGGCGACGCGCCGGCGGATCCGCCGCGGCCTAGAATCGCGAAGCGCGTCCGATTGTCGGTGCCGGTCTGGATGTCGGCCGCAAGGACCTCGAGGCCGTAGAGCTCGGCGACTCGGGGCGACGCGACGGCAGCGGCGTGTCGCTCGCGGTTCTCGGCGATCATCCTCGCGGCGCCAGCGGTGTTGTAGGTCGTCATGACCTGCCAGTCGCGGGTCCGCAGGAACTCGTCGGCCTGGGCGAGGGCCTGGGCATGGCTATAGACCCGCTCGATCCCGTCGAGCGACTGGCCCGGTAGGGCAACAAGGGCGAGGCGGACCGGGACACTGACCTCACCGACGATCCGGAGGCCCGCGTCGTAGAACTCCGACAAGAGGTCGTACGTCTCCCGGATTGAGCCGGCGAGTGAGCTTTCGATCGCCACGACACCCGCGTCGACCGACCCGTCGCGGACCATCTCGAAGACGGACCGCCACGTCGGGGCCGGCCCTGGTTGGACGCCGTCGCCGAAGAACGCCAGGACGGCCTCCTCGCTGAACGCCCCAGGCTCGCCCTGGAAGGCGACCTTCGCGACCGTCGTCATGAACCGGCAACCTCAGCGCGGAACCGGCACTCGCTCACCAATGTCGGAGGCGGAGCTCCGCGACGCCATCCGTCATTGGTTGAACCATTCGGTCGTGTCGATCCGTCCGGCTTCCTCGTCGAGCTCGGCACGACTTGCCTTCGCGTCCTTCGCGGCGATCCTTGCCCGCTTGCGGTTGCCGGCGTCCTCGGTCGCACCGGCCCAGTGCTCCTCGGCGAGGAGCAGGTTGAGAGCCGCGATGTAGGCCTCGATCGAGGCCGCGATGATGTTCGCGCTCGTCGACTCGCCCGTGTAGCGGCCAGTCCCGCGGGCTCCCGCCGCGCCGGACGGCGGTGCGATCGAGACGATCACCCGACCCTCGGCGTCGGGGCCCTCGGCGACGGCATGGACGTCGTACGAGAGGAGACGAGGGTGTCCGGTCAGGACGTCGGCGAGGGCCCGGTCGATCGCACGGAAGAGGGCGTCGACGGCGCCGTTGCCCTCCGTGGCCGCCTTCCACTGGTGATCGCCCGATGCGATGACCACCGCGCCGCGGCTGTTGACGTTCGAGCCGGACGTCACCGTCCAGCGAGCGAGATGGAGGGTCGGGGTCTCCTCGGTCGGCTGGCCGGAGGCGGTGCTCGAGGACGATGACATGTCGCTACCTCCCGGCCGGGGCCGTCGGTGTCGTCGGCGCAGGCGGTGTCGTCGGCGCGGTCGTGAAGTGCCGCTCGTCGCGTCGCCGGAGCTCCGCGCCGGATTTCCAGATCGTGTACTCGAGCGAATCGGCGAGGGCCGTCGCCGACGCCGCGATGATGTTCGTGTCGCTGCCCATCGTCGACCACTCGCGGGTCCCGTCGGACGAGTCGATGATGACCCGCGTTCGGGCGGCCGTGGCCGCGTCCCCGTCGAGGATCCGGACCTTGTAGTCGATGAGGTGGACGTCGTCGAGCTGCGGGTAGAACGCCCGGAGCGCCTTGCGCAGCGCCGCGTCGAGTGCGTTGACCGGGCCGTTGCCGTCGGCCGCCGTGTGGAGCACCTCGCCGTCGACCTCGACCTTGACGGTCGCCTCGGCCAGCAGCTCCCGCCCGGAGCGCTGCTCGACGAGGCAGGTGTAGTCGACGATCCGGAACGGTGCGACGTAGCCGGCCTGGTGGCGCCGGATGAGGAGCTCGAAGCTCGCCTCGGCGCCCTCGAACGCGAGCCCTTCCGACTCGAGTTGCTTGACGAGGTCCGACAGGACCTTGGGGTCGATGACCCCCTCCAGCTGGTGACCGAGCTGCTCTGCCCGGATCCTGGTGTTCGCCCGTCCTCCCAGCTCCGAGACGACGAGCCGGCCGGCATTGCCGACGGCCGCCGGATCGATGTGCTGGTAGCTTCGCTCGACCTTGGCGACGGCGGCGCCGTGGACCCCGCCCTTGTGGGCGAAGGCCGACCGGCCGACGTACGGCTGGTAATCGTTCGGCTTCTGGTTGGCGATCTCGGCAACCGAGCGCGACAGCTCCGTCAAGCCGGTCAGCGATCCGCCCCCGGCCGGCACGAGCTCGTGCGGCGTCTTGAGGGCGAGATTGGCGAGGATCGAAACCATGTTTGCGTTGCCGGCTCGCTCGCCGTAGCCGTTGATCGTCGCCTGGACGTGGCGGATCCCGGCGGCGACCGCCGCCATCGAGTTGGCGACCGCGAGCTCCGCGTCGTTGTGCGTGTGGATCCCCCAGGTGATCGCCGGCGCGGCCGGGTCTGCCTCGAGGCTGGCTCTGACGTCAGCCACGATCGTCAGGAGTTCCTCGGTCAGTGTGCCCCCGTTCGTGTCGCACAGGACGAGGGTCCGGCTGCCGGCTTCGCGGGCCGCGCGGAGCGTCGCGAGGGCGTAGTCGCGATCCGCCTTGTAGCCGTCGAAGAAGTGCTCGGCGTCGTAGACGCTCTCGCGACCGCGGTCGACGACGAAGCGGACCGAGTCGGAGATCATGTCGAGATTCTCGGCCGCGGTCGCCCCCAGCACCTCGGTGACGTGGAGCAGCCAGCTCTTGCCGAAGATCGTCACGACCGGTGTCTCGGCCGCGACGAGCTCGCGCAGGTTCGGGTCGTCCTCCGGCCGGTTCGCGCGATGGCGGGTCGAGCCGAACGCCGCGAGCCTGGCCGTCTGCCAGGTCATACCCTTGGCGGCCTTGAAGAACTCGACGTCCTTCGGGTTCGAGCCGGGCCAGCCCCCTTCGATGTACGGCATCCCGTACTCGTCGAGCATCCGGGCGATGCGCAGCTTGTCGGCGAGCGAGAGCGTGATGTTCTCGCCCTGCGTTCCATCACGCAGGGTCGTGTCGTAGAGCGTCACTGGCTGGTCGGTCATTGTCGGAGACTCCGGCTCGAAGGGATCGGGTTGCTACGCTTCGGCCGCGACGGTTGCCCGGGCGGCCTGCGTAATCTCGATCCGCTCGACAATCGCCTGGGTCATCGCCAGGGTTCCGACCCGTGTCGTTCCAGGCGCGGCCCCGGCCGGCGCCGTCAGGTCGGCGGTCCGGAGACCATCGTCAAGGGCACGGGCCACTGCCGTTTCGACCGCCGTCGCCACGTCCTCCCGCCCGAGCGACCATCGGGCAAGCATGGCCGTCGACAGGATCGTCCCGATCGGGTTGGCGAGGTCCCGCCCGACGATGTCGGGCGCGGAGCCATGGATCGGCTCGTACAGGCCGAAGGTGCCGCGATCCGTCCGACGCGCCCCGAGCGAGGCGGACGGAAGCATCCCGAGCGAGCCGGCGAGAACACTCGCCTCGTCCGACAGGATGTCGCCGAACAGGTTCTCGGTGACGAGGACGTCGAACGCGGCCGGTTGCCTGACGAGCAGCATCGCGCACGAATCGACGAGCTGGTGGTTGACCTCGACGTCCGGGAACTCCGTTCGGAGGTCGTCGACGACGCGCCGCCATAGCCGGGACGTCGCGAGGACGTTGGCCTTGTCGACGCTCGTCAGCCGTCCGCGCCGCGCCCGAGCGAGCTCGAAGGCGAGCCGAACGACGCGGACGATCTCGGGCTCCGAGTACGGCAGCGTGTCGCTCGCCACCCGCTCACCGGGGTCGCCGGTCGCCTCCATGCGGCCGCCGAAATACAGGCCGCCCGTCAGCTCGCGCACGATCAGCAGGTCGACGCCCTCGAGCAGGTCCGGGCGGAGCGGCGACGACGGCACGAGTGCGGGGTGGACGGTCACCGGCCGGAGGTTGGCGAAGAGGCCGAGCCCGCCCCGCAGCGCGAAGAGCGCCTGCTCGGGCCGAACGGTGGCGTTGGGGTCGTCCCATTTCGGCCCGCCGACGGCGCCCAGGAGGATCGCTTCCGCGGCCCCGGCGGCCGCCACGTCGCCGTCTCGAATCGCGATGCCGTGGGCGTCGATCGCGGCGCCCCCAGCAAGGATCTCAGTCCACTCGACGTCGAACCCGAGCGCCCGGCCCGCGGCATCGAGGACCTCCCGCCCAGCGGCGACGACCTCGGGCCCGACACCGTCCCCGGGAATAGCCGCCAGGCGGTACTTCGTCACGAAGGCTCCTCGACGACCCTCGGCGA
>DATHGS010000384.1:0-5393 GCA_035490155.1 Candidatus Methylomirabilota bacterium
GGTCCACTCGATCGGCAAGAGCTACCAGGGCCGGGACATCTGGATCGCCAAGATCAGCGACAACGTCGCCACGGACGAGCCCGAGCCCGAGATCCTCTTCGACGCCCTCCACCACGCCCGCGAGCACCTGACGCTCGAGCAGGCCCTCTACACGCTCCATCTCCTCGCCGACAACTACGGGACGGACCCGACCGTGACCTCGCTCGTCAACGCCCGCGAAGTCTGGATCATCTTCGACGTCAACCCGGACGGTGCGGAGTACGACCTGACGTGCATCCACAGCGCCAACCCGCCCTACTGCGCGTGGCGCAAGAACCGCCAACCGAATGCCGGGACGAGCTACGTCGGAACCGACATCAACCGCAATTACGGCTACCACTGGGGATGCTGCAGCGGCTCGTCGACGAGGCCATCATCGATCACGTACCGCGGCCGCGCCGCCTGGTCGACACCGGAGGCGCGGGTCGTCCGCGACTTCGTCAACAGCCGGGTCGTCGGCGGGATCCAGCAGATCAGGGCTCACGTCACGCTCCACACGAACGGCGAGCTCGTCCTCTGGCCGTACGGCTACACCACCGCCAACGTCCCGCGGGACATGTCGCTCGTCGACCACAACACGTTCGTGGCCATGGGCCGCAAGACGGCCGCGCTGAACGGCTACACCGCCGAGCAGTCGAGCGATCTCTACATCACCGACGGCGACGAGATCGACTGGATGTACGGCGTCCACCGGATCTTCTCGTTCACGTGGGAGCTCTACCCGACCGAGAAACCCACCGTCTGGGGCGACCACTACCCACCCGACGAGCGGATCGCCGCGCAGACGGCGCGCAATCGGAACGCCCTTCTGTACGTGATCAACGTCGGCGGCTGCCCGTATCGGGCAATCGGCCAGGCCAAGGCGTTGTGCGGCCCGTTCTACGACGACCTCGAGATCAACCGGGGCTGGCAGGTCAACCCCAACGGAACCGACACGGCGACCCGAGGCGCCTGGTCGCGCGGCGTCCCCGCGGCGACGTCGAGCGGTGGACACCCGATGCAGCTCGCGAGGACGGTCTCGGGCACCAAGGACT
This sequence comes from Candidatus Methylomirabilota bacterium, assembly GCA_035490155.1. GTDB lineage: Bacteria > Chloroflexota > Limnocylindria > Limnocylindrales > CSP1-4 > CF-46. Next base: position 1,074 of record DATHGS010000384.1, read on the forward strand.
TCGCCACAGGGCGACCGGCCGGCGCGGGTCCAAATGTCTACGATCTCGACGGGACGACGACGATCCGGTCTGTACCGATCCAGCTGCCGGCCACCCCTGGCCCGCTCAGCTTCGCCTACTACTTCGCCCACACCAACAGCTCCAGCGCCGACTCCTTCAGGGCATACATCGAGGCCGGCGGCGTCAGGACCCAGATCTACCGCGAGCTGGGCACGCACGTGCTCGATCCCGCTCGCTGGGCGCGGGTGACGCGGCCACTGACGGCGTGGGCCGGCCAGTCCGTCCAGATCGTGTTCACCGCGTCGGACGTGGGCCACGACAACCTCATCGAGGCAGCAATCGACGACGTTCGCATCGAGCAGCCCTGACGGTCGGTCGTCGATCGCCGGTGCGAGGGGTCCCGATGAGTGGGAACCCCTCGTTGAGGGTCGGCGTCAGGGCGACATCGCTGGACCGCCCGGTCCGGCCACCCCTGGAGATCGACCGATGCGACGATTCGGCATCCTCCTTCCGGCCAGCCTGCTGGCCGTCCTCCTCGCGGCGACACCGGCCCTCGCCTGCGGCGGTCTGATCGGTCCGAACGGGGCCGTCAATCTCCTCCGGACGACGACGCTCGCCGGCTATCACGATGGCGTCGAGCACTACGTGACCGCCTTCCAGTTCGCCGGCGGCGGCGGCGCGTTCGGCTCGATCACGCCGTTGCCGGACGTCCCGACGAGTGTCGTCAAGGGCGGTGACTGGACACTGCAGCGGCTCATTCGCGAGACGGATCCACCGCTCGCGGCGCGGCTCGCGGCCGTTCCCGCCGCATCGGCCGCCGATGGCGCCGAGGAGCTGATGAAGGTAAAGATCGACGCTCTCGACCTGACCGTCCTCCGCGGCGGCGCCGCCGACATCGGCGCGTGGGCGAAGGCTCATGGCTTCCGCCTCCCACCGGACGCCCCCGAGGTCCTCGACTTCTACGCCAACCGCAGCCCTATCTTCCTTGCTGCCGCCTTCGACGCGAATGCCGCCGCGGCCCGTGGCCAGCAGCTCGGCGACGGGACGCCGGTCCACATCACGATCCCGACCGACAACCCGTGGGTCCCGCTCCGGATCCTCGCCCTGGGCAAGTCCGCGAACGATCAGATCCAGGCCGACGTCTACCTCCTGACCGATGACACCCCCGCCCTCCTGCCGAGGCCGCTCGGGGTCAACGGCATCCGCCTCGACCACAGCGCGGCGGCGAGCGAGTCGCTCCTGGCCGACCTTCGCTCGGATCGCGGCATGGAGTGGATCCCGTCGAGTGGCTGGCTGACGAAGATCGCCGTCGACGCGGCGGCTGGCGACCTGACCTACGACCTCGCGATCGACGTATCGGGTGCCGGTGCGCCGTCCAGGGTCGACGCCGGCTTCGAACTGCCGAGCGCCCAGGCCGTCGTCGGCGCCTTCGATGCGAGACGCTTCGTTCTCGCGATCGGCTTCGCGCTGATGGGGATCGCCGGGATCTGGCTCGTCGCCCGAACCCGGCCCGGCCCGACGCTTCGGTAGCGCGACAAGTCCGGTAGGAAGCCATGCATCTCGATCGGGCCGTCGCGGCGCTCGGGCTCGGGCTCGCGACGGCCCTCGGGGCCGCCGCGGTCGCGGGGGCGGTCGGTCGATCGGCGGAACCGATCGTCGTCGAGATCGACATCCACTACTCGCACTTCTCGCCCGCCGCGATCACGGTGCCTGCCGGTCGACCGATCACGTTCGTCATCGTCAACAACGACCCCATCGATCACGAGTGGATCGTCGGCGACGCGGCCCTCCACGAGCGACACCGGACCGGCACCGAGCCCGTCCACAATGCGCGCCCGACGGAGATCTCGATCGACGCCCTCCACGAGCGGCGGACGACGGTCACGTTTGCCTCGCCGGGGACGCTGACGTTCGTCTGCCACCTGCCCGGCCACGAAGCCTATGGAATGACCGGCACGCTCGTGGTGACGGCTCCCTGACTGCCTACTCGCGGGCAACGACCCAGTTCCCGGACCTGTCCGACCCCCGCGTGCCGGTCGCACTCGTCAGCCGACGGGTGGCCGCTCCGGGAGGGCAGTTCGAGCGTCCCACAGCTCGGGGAAGAACACCTCGTCGACCATGGCCCGGAGGTAGCCCGCGCCGGCGGTGCCGCCCGTCCCGCGCTTCATCCCGATGATCCGCATGACGACCTTGAGGTGCCGGTAGCGCCAGAGCGAGTAGGTCTCGTCGACGTCGACGAGCTTCTCGGCCATCTCGTAGGCATCCCACGAGGTCGCGGGGTGCTCGTAGATCCCGACGATCGCCGCGGTGACGCCTGGATCGGGCTGGTATGGCTGCGAGACGTCCCGCTCGAGGACTCCACGTGGCACGGCAACGCCGCGCCGCGAGAGCCAGCGCAGGAACTCGTCGTAGAGACTCGGCTGGTGAAGGGCCGCCTCGAGCTCGGCACGGATCTCCGGCGAGTGTCGGAAGGCCTCGACGACCCGTCGATCGCGCTTGCCGAGGGCCATCTCGATGAGCCGGTTCTGGTGCGACTGGAAGCCACTCGCGGGTCCGAGGACGTAGCGGAACTGGGCGTACTCGGTGGGCGTGAGGGTCTCGAGGACGCTCCACTGGCTGAGGAGCTGCGTCTGGATGTGTTTCACCCGGGCGAGGATCTTGAACGACCCCTCGAGGTCGTCGCGCCGAACGAGCTCGATCGCAGCGCGCAGTTCGTGGAGCATCAGCTTGAACCACAACTCGGTCGTCTGGTGCTGGACGATGAACAGCATTTCGTCGTGGTGCGGCGGGTCGCTCCGCGGCCGCTGACAAGCGAGCAACTCGTCGAGGGCCAGGTAGCCGGCATAGTCGAGGAACTCGCGATCGGGCCGGGGGTCGTCGGGCATCGCGTCGAGGATAGACCTCGTTCAGGTCGGCGGGTCGGGCGGGGTGGCGGGACCTGCCGTCGCCCGCGCGGCCCTGGATCGCGTCGTCGGCCGGGGCGACACGGCGGTGGACTGTGTCGCCGGTGGCTCGGGCTCCTCGATCGGTGGCAGGAGCGGCTGGCCGGTGATCAACCGCGAGCCGCGTCCGTGGGTCACGAACGACCACGCCCAGCGGGTGACCACCACGAGCCGGTTGGCGAAGCCGATGAGATACGTAAGGTGGATCCCGAGCCACAGGAGCCAGGCGATGAACCCACCCTGGCGGCCGAAGGGCCCGAGCCACGGGATGTCAGTGACCCCGGACAGGCGGCCGATGATCGCCACCTCGCCGCGGTTCGAGTAGCGGAATGGTGGGGTAGGCTCGCCTCGGAGGCGCCGCAGGATCGCGTTCGCGACGTACGTGCCGCCCTGGATCGCGCCCTGGGCCACCCCGGGCACTGGACGTCCCTTACCGGGCCACGCCTGCGCCGCGACGTCGCCGACGACGAAGATCTCCGGATGGCCTGCAAGCGACAGGTCAGGCCCGACGACGATCCTCCCCGCCCGATCCGTCTCGGCGCCAGTGGCCTCGGCGACGACCCGGGCGAAGCTCGACGCCTGGACACCGGCGGCCCACAGCACGGTTCGTGCCGGCAGGCGCTCCTCCACCCCGTCGACGTCGAGGTGGACCGAGCGGTCGTCGATGCCGATGACCTTCGTGCCGGTCCGGACCGTCACGCCAAGCCGCTCGAGCTGGCGCCTGGCCGACGCGGAGCGGTCCTGAGGGTACGGCGGCAGGATCCGGTCGAGCGCCTCGACCAGGATGATCCGGGCGTGCGTCGGGTCAATCGATCGGAAGTCACGTTTCAGGGTGTCTCGGGCGATCTCGCCAAGCGCGCCCGCGAGCTCGGCCCCGGTCGGGCCGCCACCGACGACGACGAACGTCATCCACTCGACGCGCCGATCCGGATCGGCCTCGCGCTCGGCCGCCTCGAAGGCGATGAGAATCCGCCGCCGGATCTCGGTTGCGTCGTCGATCGACTTCAGACCCGGCGCGTTGGGCGCCCACTCGTCGTGCCCGAAATACGAATGGCGGACGCCCGTCGCGACGATGAGCGTGTCGTACCCGATCGGGCCACCGTCCGACATCCCGACCTCGTGCCGGACCGGGTCGAGCGCGACGGCCTCGCCGAGGAGGACGGTGGTGTTCGGCCGCTTCCGAAAGATCGAGCGGAGGGGTTGGGCGATCTCGCCGGGGCTGAGGGCACCTGTCGCGACCTGGTAGAGCAGCGGCTGGAAGAGATGGAAGTTGCGGCGGTCGACGAGGGTCAGCTCGACGCGATCGTCGCGACTCAGGCGACGTGCCGCGTAGAGCCCACCGAATCCGCCACCGACGATCAGGACGTGATGCGGCCGG
>DATHGS010000385.1:0-2502 GCA_035490155.1 Candidatus Methylomirabilota bacterium
CGATGACTTCAACGCCATCGCCGGGATCGAGCGGGTCCGACCCCACGGCGGGGCCTAGTCGCGGAGACGCATCACCGTCGTGAAGCCCTCAGAACCTACACGGGCGAAACGAAGATCTCCATGTGCTGGAGGCTGCCGCCGGTGAGCTGAACGCCGGTTCGGTCAAGTAGACCGGTGCCGGTCGCGTCGACAATCGAGAACCGTTCCGTCATCGGACCGACGATGTCCTCGGTCGTGATCACGGCGCCGGACGCAACGAGTTGGAGCTTGAACCGATGGCGCTCGCGCTTCGAGCGGATGATCTCGCCTGTGCAGGCGTCAGTCGTGATCCGCCGACCGGTCGCCACGAGCTCGAAGCTGCCGTTCGCAAGGGCCGAGTCGACCTGGTAGGCCTTGACCGTCACGGCGCTGGCCGAGTAGTCGATGATCTGCGTCCCCGCGTAGTCGTCGCTCGGGTCGGCGGGCGTACCCGCGTCGCAAAGTTGGGACGTGCCGGACCCCTCGAAGCCGAACGACCCGTTGCGCTGGCCTGAGATCCGCTCATCCTCCACCGATGCGCTTCCGACAAACAAGACGCCATGGTCGCTGAACGTGAACCCGGCGTCGATTAGATAGTCGTCGACCGGCGTCGTGCCCCCGGTGTCTGCCATTGCGCTTGCCGGAACGATGAGCGTGAGCGCCGCCGTGACTGCCACGATTCGAAGCATTCGAGAACGCACGGGTCCCTCCAGATCCTGCGCGGCTGGGCACCGCGGCGATGCGGCGACCGTATATCGGTGCGGCGTGGCAAAGGGTGCGGTGCGGCACCGCGCCTCAGATACGTCGGTGCGCCTCGGCACCAGGCATTCGAACTAGTCGCGGAGACGCATCACCGTCGTGAAGCCCTCGCCCACGACCTCGGTGTATGAGTCGAACTCCATGAGCGAGCCGTCGGCGCGTGGCATCCGGAACCGCGACTCCGCGCGACCCACCTCGGCGAGGATTGCCAGCATCGCGGAGACCTGCTCGGTCGAACCAGGAGTGACGAACTCCTGCCAGTGGTGTCCGACCATCCGCCGCCCCAGAAGCGCCTCGGCCGCGGCGTTCGCCTCGACGATCAGGGCCTCCGCATCGTATCGAACCCGAGGCAGGTCGGGATCCTCCCACCAGGATTCGGTGGCCTCCGGCGCATCGATCGGGTCGCGGCGAGCGATCCACCGCTCGCCGTCGACCTCGACATTGGCGTGTGGGTAGAGCCGCCGGAGACGAAGGGCGAGGCCGTCGGGCGTAGGTTCGGGCATCCGGCCGATCGCAAGATCGACGTAGCCGCGAAATGCGGCGTCGGTCGCGGGCAGGCACTCGACTGACGCCGGCCTCGGCACAGCCGCGTGGGCCGCCGGGATCTCGACGTCGTCGGCGAGACGAAAGACCGCCAGGAGCCGTTCGCCCGCTCGCCAGGCGTGGATGTCGATCGCCACCACGTCGCCCGACGTCGGCCGAAGCAGAGCCGTGGCCGTCAGCTCATGGCCCTCGTCGACGATCCGAAACAGCGACATCGAATCCTCGAGGCTGCCGGGCGCGACAAAGTCGGTGAAATGACGCGTCCCAATATCCGTCGCGTGGATCCCGAGCAGGTCGAGGGCCGTGGCATTCGCCCGTTCAATCCAGCCGTCCCGCGAAACGTCCACGCTCGGCAGGCCGGCCTCCTCCCACCACGAGCCGGTCATTGCGGAACGCCAGCTGCCCTCGCGGTATACGTACCAGGCCGGGGGTTCGCCGGACAGGTCCCGACTACGAACGACCGCTCGCGGGAACAGCCGTCGCAGACGCGCCTGGAGCTCTTCCGGGCTTTCGAGCGGCGTTCTCGCCCGAAGACGATCGACGTGCCTGCGAAAGGCGGTATCCGTGCTCGGAATCGTGATGACGCGAAGAGCGCCCGATGACTGCAAGACCGCTCAACTCCACGCGCGGAGGGACCTCAGAAGTCTCGCCGTTTCCAGGCGAGTTCGGACGTGTCGGACATTACAGATGCCTTGAAATCCCGGGGCGGCACGAGCGGGCGGGCGCGATCTCCAGCGGGGCCACGGGCGCTCCGTCCGTAATTCACGCGGCACGTGCACATGCGACGTGCCCGACAAGTCATCGCCCGGTTTTCGCTCGAAATTCTCGTTGGGCGTGCTGGATCAACATATCTGGCTCGATCCCGGGTGAGGCGGCCGTCGAACCTGTCGGATGTGCACGTGGGGCGAGAATCGGGCCGCGAGAAACGGTTCGCCGCCGACCCTCAGCGAACGAGCGTCGCCGCCCGCGTCCGCGCTCGCTCGAAGCCGGCCAAGCCCCCCTCGACCATCTCGTCGCTTGCGGTGAGCGAGATTCGGAACCAGCCGGGAACCTCGACGACCGTGCCGGGCAGGACCAGGACGTTCTCCTCGGCGAGGAGCTCGCCGAACGCGACGTCGTCGTCGATCGGGCTCTTGGCCATGATGTAGAACGTGCCCTCGGGGACGGTCGTCTCGTAGCCGA
>DATHGS010000386.1:0-3492 GCA_035490155.1 Candidatus Methylomirabilota bacterium
GCGACGCCGCCGATGGCGCCAACAACCTCACGGTCAGCGGGTCCGGTGGCGGAGGGACGGCCAGCCTCGCGATCTCCGTCCGGGTCGCGGCGGGTGCCGGTGGCGACATCACGCTGACGACCGCCTCACCGACCCTGACCGGTGCCTCTGACGCCGCGTTCAGCTTCCCGTTGACCCTCCAGAACGACAGCGCCCAGGACGTCACCGTCTCCGCGACCGCGACCGGCCCGACTCCGGACTGGACCATCACCACGTCGCTGACCGGTGCAGCCCAGGCGGCTGCGACGATCGTCAAGGCCGGCAGCTCGACCGGGATCACGGTCAGCGCCACCGCCCCGGCCAATGCGCCGGCCGGCCAATATCCGATCAACGTCACGGCGACGGCCGGCTCAAAGAGCATCCCGCTCCAGCTGGGGATCGAGATCACCGGCACGTACAAGCTGACCCTGAGCACGCCGGGTGACCTGCTCTCCGCCCATGGCTCCGCCGGCGCCGGCACGCAGCAGCAGTTCATCATCACGAACAACGGCACGGCCCCACTCACCGCCGTCAAGCCGACCGCCACAGCGCCGACCGGCTGGAAGGTCACGTTCGACAAGCCGACGATCGATTCGATTGACCCCGCCGGCACGGCGACCGTTACGGCGACGATCCTGCCGTCCGGCGATGCGGTTGCCGGTGACTACGTCGTGACCGTGACCACGGCCAACGACCAGACGACCGGCAATGCCCAGATCCGCTTCACGGTCGAGACGTCGCCGATCTGGGCGATCGTCGGGATCGCCGTGATCGTGGCGATCCTGGCCGGGCTGTTCTACGTCTTCCGGACGTACGGCCGCCGATGACCTCCGGACCGCGACTGGCCCGCAAGCGAAAGATCGCGCCGCGCCGGGGCGATGCCTCGGCGGCCCCCGGGGGGCGAAACGGCGGCCCTGACGACACCGACGAGCTCGTCCGCATCTCGACGAGGCGCCTGACCAAGCGCTACGGCGACCTGACCGCCGTAGACGCGCTCGACCTCGATGTCCGGGCCGGCGAGATCTTCGGCCTGCTCGGCCAGAACGGGGCGGGCAAGACGACGACGATCCTGATGCTCCTCGGGCTGACCGAGCCGAGCTCCGGCACGGCTCGAGTCGTCGGGCTCGACCCGGCCCGTCGGCCGCTCGAGGTCAAACGGCGCGTCGGCTACATGCCTGACAGCGTCGGGTTCTATTCGGACCTGTCGGGTCGGGAGAACCTCCGCTACACGGCCCGCCTCAACCGGATCGAGCGCGACGACGCGGAGGCGGCGATCGACGAGGTCCTCGAGCAGGTCGGCCTGACGAGCCGCGCGGACGATTCCACCGACACTTACTCTCGCGGCATGCTCCAGCGGCTGGGCATCGCCGATGCGCTCGTCAAGGATCCCGATGTCCTCATCCTCGACGAGCCGACAACCGCGATCGACCCACTCGGCGTGACCGAGATCCTCGAGTTGCTTCGCGACCTCGTGAGGGAGCGGCAGATGGCGATCCTGCTGTCGAGCCACCTCCTCAACCAAGTCCAGATCGTCTGCGACCGGATCGGGATCTTCGCCGCGGGCAAGCTCATCGGCCAGGGCTCGATGACTGAGCTGGCCGACCGATTCGGCGACGGGACCGCCCACATCGAGGTCGGCTTCGAGTTCGACGACGAGGCGTCGGCGAAACGGGCGCCCGAGCTCCTTCGGGCGATCCCGGATGTCGCCGAGGTTCGTCCCGGTGCCCGACGGCTCGAACCGTGGACCGTCGCCGTCCGTCCGCCGTCGGCCGAGGGACGCGTCCGCCAGTCGATCCTCGCCCTCGCCGCGGCCGAGGGCCTCCATCTCGTCTCGTTGCGGCCGATCGTCCCGTCGCTCGAGGAGATCTATCGCCACGCCGTCGCCCGGACCTTGCCCGCGCACGCGGGAGCCGTCCAATGACCGCCGAACCGGTGCCGCTTGGCTCTTCCGGTGCGGGAGCGGTCGACGCCGAGCCGGTCGACCCGTTGGCGGCCGAGCCGCCGGCCGCACGCCGCGAGCGGTCTGTGCCCCGAGCGGGCTGGATGGTCGTCGCCCGCAAGGAATTCGCCGACCACCTCCTGTCGGCCAGGTTCGTCGTCCTGCTGATCGTCCTGGGGCTCGCCGCTGCGATCCCGCTCTACTTCGCCGCCGACACGATCCGCTCCGCGGCGTCGACGGTCAGCGGTGCCACGGCGGTCTTCATCGCCCTCTTCTGGCTGCCCCCGAACGTGACCGACACCGTCCAGCTGCCGTCGGTCGCCGGGTTCCTCGGGATCGTCGCGCCGCTGCTCGGGCTGTCCTTCGCGTTCGACGCGGTCAACGGTGAGCGCGCCCAGGGAACGCTGCCGCGACTCCTCTCACAGCCGATCCATCGCGACGACGTGATCAACGGCAAGTTCGCGGCCGGGCTGGCCGTGATCGCCATCGTCCTCGTCGCGGTCATCGGGTTCATCGCCGCGTTCGGCATCATCCGGCTCGGGATCGTGCCCGCGCCAAGCGAGCTGCTGCGGATCGTGCTCTGGATGATCGTCACGTTCGTCTACGTCTCGCTGTGGCTGGCGTTCGGGATGCTGTTGTCGGTCCTGGTCAGGCGGGCGGCGACGTCGGCGCTGATCGGGTTCGGGATCTGGCTGCTCCTGTCGATCTTCGGCGAGCTGATCACGACGCTGGTCGGCGGCTTTATCGCCCCGCTGAGCGGAACGCTGGAGCAGCAGTACTCGAACAACTCGGTCCAGGAGACGATCCGGCGCATCCGGCCGGACATCCTCTACTCGGAGGCGTCGCGGGCGCTCCTCAGCCCGCAGACGACGGACGTGTCGACCCCCGCCACGGTTGGGGCGGCGCAGCAGGCCTCCGAGCGGATCCCGTCGCTCCTGTCGCTCGACCAGAGCTTCATCCTCGTCTGGCCGCAGGTCGTCGCCCTCGTCGCGATCACTGTCGCCTGCTTCGCGATCGCCTACGTCCGCTTCATGCGCCAGGAAGTCCGCGCCTAGGTCCGGTCGACACCTGGCGGACGTCGGGCGACGCGGTGCCGGCCGGCGGCGGGCGAACAATGGCAACCGCGACCTCAGCGGCAACCGCGACCTCAGCTCGGCGGATAGCCGGTGATCTCGCGGATCTCCTCGTAAAGCGGCTTGAGGCGGGCGTACATTCGGCGGTAGACCCGCTCGTACAGGTCGTCGTACAGCTCGTTGCGAATCCGGTCCGGATCGATGGTCTCGGCGACGCGGGTCATGTCCGCGACAGCGCTGCCGAACGAGCCATGGATCCCGAGCCCGACGGCCGCGTCGATCGCCGCGCCCAGCCCGGATGTCTCGTGGGTATGCGGTCGTCCGGTCGGGAGCCCGAAGATGTCGGCGGTCAGGTGGACCGCGGCCGGTGACTGGGCGCCGCCGCCGGAGACCCGCAGCTCGCGGAGCGGCGTCCTTGCCCGCTTCGCTGCTCGCTCGCCGCCCTCGCGCAAGGCGTATGCG
>DATHGS010000387.1:0-2644 GCA_035490155.1 Candidatus Methylomirabilota bacterium
CGCTCGGGCTCGGGCTCGGGCTCGGGGTGGCGGTCGCAGCCGGTTCGATCGAACCGGTCGGGGCGGCCGATGTGGCGACCGACGGCGACCCGCCGGTCGCGCAGGCCGACAGCGTGATCGCAATCGCCGCGACGGTGGTCGCGATGAAGCGGTAGCGGCTGGGTCCGCGCCGATCGCGGCGCGCGTAAGAAGATGCCGGGGTTTGAGTGTTCACGGGTCGACTCCAACGCTTCGAACGGAGAGCGAGGCCCGAAGAATCGGGAACCCCTCGCTTCGGATGGAAGGAGGGGTCGTCAGCCGGTCGATCGCATCGCTGCCTGCCCTTTCTCACGAAGGAGAGCATCGACCGCGGGGCCGGCGACCGGACTTACGCACGCTTCTCGTCGAAGCGGGCGATCACCGTAGCGGGACTGTGCCGGAATTGCACCGGCTTCGCGACCCAGCGGGGTTGATTGGTTGTCGGCGGAGCGTAGCACAGCGTCGCTGGACGGCCGACCCTCGCCGCCAGGCCGCATGAAACCTGTGTTGAGCGCCAGATAAGCCGTAGGTGAGGGGCGTCTGCGACCATCGCCGCCTCGCCCTCCTCCCGCCAGTCACCCGACCCGCCGGAGGAGGTCACGCTCATGGCGGTGTCGCGTATTCGATGGTTGCGACAACTCATCCCGCCGCTGCTTGCGGCCACGCTGCTCACGGCCGGCTCGGCCGCCGGGATCCGCGCGGCCACCTACCAGGGGTCGATCGACGTCAACACGACCGGCTTCAACCCGCCCTGCGACGGGGACGCCAACTACATCGTCCCGAAGATGCAGAAGGCGGCGACCGCGGCCTATACGCGCCTGGGTCACGTGGCGACGAGCCGTACTGGCACTTCGTTCACCCGGGCCGGAACATTGACCCGAACGGTCAACGATTGGGGCTACTACGTTCACAGCCACGGGGACTATTACTGGAACAGCACGGACGCCCGGCGGTATACGGGCTTTCGCGAGGATTCCGGGGACTGCTCCCAAGCGGTCATCTTCTCAAAGGACATCAAGGCCAAGCGCCTCGGCCGCCAGAGCAATCTCGTCTTCATTTCGACCTGCCACGCGTCGGATTCGGTCACGACGTTGCCCGACGCGTTCGCCATCGCGAAGACGAAGTCGATCAGCCCGGCCAACCAGGGGCCCGAGTTCTACGTCGGCTACATCGGCGTTCGCTGGGACAGCGACGAATGGATCTTCGAGCAGCGCTTCTGGAACGCGCTCGCCAACAACCAGTCGGCCGGGGCCGCCTTCGACATCGCCATGAATGGTTCCTTCAACGACGGGGCGTTCGACGCCAATTGGTGGGGGACCTACAGCTATGGCGGCGTGGCCGGTCCCTGGACCGTCTGCCCCACATGCAGTTAGGGAGGACGTCATGCGCACGAAGCTCTTCATGCTCCTCCCGCTCGCTGGCCTGGCCGTGGCCGTGATCGGCGTGCCCGCCAGCCAGGGAGCGGATCCGTTCGTGGCCGGCGGGCCATCGAGTCGGGCAGTCGCGCTCGACAGGACGTCGTCGGACCGGGCCCTCGGCCGGGCGCTGGACGTCGGCCGGGCCCTCGGGCTCGGCGGCACGCGCCAGACCGTCGCCCGTCTAGACGACCGCTTCGACCACCGGGTCTACGACGAGGTCGTCTCCTACGACGCCCACGGCCGCGAGGTCGCCCTGACCCGCCTCGACACGAACGGCGCGCTGCTGCTCGCCATTCGGCTGGGTTGGGCTCCCGGCTCCGGGCGACCGATTGCGGCCGCTGCCGCGGCGGACAAGGCTGCTGCAATCGCCGACGCGGCCGGGCTACGGGTGGTCGGAGTGGCCGACGTCCATCAGTCTCAGGGCGCCGGGGGCTGGGTCATCCGCTGGCCGCGGCTCGTCGACGGTGTCCCCGTCCGGGGCGACGGCGTTCGCGTCACGGTCTGGTCCGATGGCTCCTTCCACGCCGTGAGCCGCGAGGAGCGGCCACTCGCCAGCCGTCCGGCGACCGTCATGTCGGCGGCGACCGCTCGATCGATCGCAGGGCGCATCGTCGCAGCCCGGTTCGCCGCCAGCGCCGATGCCCTCAGCGTGATCGCCGTCGAGCAATCCTGGGTCGCTCCGAACGACACGTGGGATCCGGCCCGACCGGACGCCCCCGATGCGACGCTACACCTCGCCTGGGTCGTTCGCCTCCAGTCGACCGGTGCGCTCGCCGAGCGGATGCGGATGCTGGAGTTCTGGCTGGACGCCGGGGACGGCGCCCTCGTCGGTGGTGACATCGTCGAATGAGCCGCCGCCCGCCGAGCGCCTTGTCCGGGCGGCCCGATCGATCGGCGGTCGGGTCGCTCCGGGCGATCCGTGTCGTTGCCTCCTTGTTCCTTGCAGTCGGCTGCGGCAGCCCGTTGCCGTCCGGATCCCACTCCGAGTCGCCCGTTGCGGCAAGCATCGCGGCCTCGACGGCGGCTTCCACGGCGGACGGATCCGTGGATGTCCAGGCGGGCGATCTCCAGGGCCTCGTCGTCATGACGGGCGGCGCGCTCTCGATCGGTTCGCCCAAAGGCACCCTCGTCGACGTCCATGGCCCAGCGGTGACGGGATTCTCGGCGACGACGGGGCGGCTGATCGTCAAGACGGCGGGACCGGCCCT
>DATHGS010000388.1:0-5526 GCA_035490155.1 Candidatus Methylomirabilota bacterium
CAAACGCCCGTGAGCGAGGAGCGGACGATCCAACGCAGCCCTGGGCCGTCCGGCGCGACAGCCGTTGAGGAGGCAAGTTAGTTGACGTAGTGGCCGTTGCGGCGGGGGCAGATGTGCCCCTGCGGATCCAGTGGCTGGCCACACAGGGGACACGGCGGCCGACCGGACGCAACGATCCTGGCCGCCCGCTCCACGAACGAACGCGCGTCGTCGGCCGTCATCCGAACCCGCAGAACATCCGGGCCGTCGTCGTCGTCGGCCTCGAATGCTGCCTGGATCGTCGCGGCGATCGAGGCCTCCAGCTCGGCGTTCCCCGGCTCGTCGTCGGCATCGCCGTCGGCGACCTCATCGTCGTCGTCTTCGAGCTCGAATTCGACCTCGACCGGATCCGCCCTCGCCTCGACGAGGACCCGTCCCGCATCCGCGTCCCAGCCGAGCGTCAGCGTGGTGGCCCGGAAGGCCTCGTTGATCGGCTCGTCGAGCGGCTCGCTGTCGATCGCCGTCGCAGCGGCGGCCGGCGTGTCGCCGACGCCCTGTGACTCGAGCTCGTCCAGGAGGGCGTCGAGGCGTTCGGCCAGGACGGCGACCTGGACCTTCTCGAGGACGACGCTGACGACCTGACCGGCCTTCCGCGCCTGGAGGAAGAAGGTTCGCTGGCCGGGTTGGCCGACCGTTCCGGCGACGAAGCGGTCAGGTGGGTCGAAGACAAACATTCGGCGGGGCATGGAACGAGATTACCTGCAACCGGGAGTTGGCACGCTGAGTCGGTACCCTCATCGTTGAGCCGATTCTCGCTCACCGAGGCGGAAGGCTGAGCTCCGCGAGGCGATCCGCCCGACGTTTTCTCAGCCGACCGACACCTGGATCGTCTCGTGGCCGCGCGCACCGTCGGGTGCCGGCGGACTCTGATCAGCGGTCTGGACCGCACCCGTTCCGTCGGTTGCCCTGACCTCGATGGTGTGGTTGCCCGGCGCGGCGGACGTCGTGTCCCAGGCGTACATCCACTGGACCCAGGTCGCGTCGGAGATGGGGGTCGACAGGGTGCAATCGTGCCACTCGCCGTCGATCGCGACCTCGACCTTCTTGATGCCGCGGTCCGGTGCCCAGGCGACGCCGGCAACGGCGACGCGACCGACGGGCACGGATTGGCCGTAGCGCGGCACGTCGATCCGCGACTGGGTGAGGATCGGGGCCTCTTTCGCCCAGCCGAGGGGCACCCAGTAACCGTCGACCGCCTCGAGCGTGGTGAGCTCCAGCTCGGACAGCCACTTGGTCGCCGAGACGTAGCCGTAGAGGCCGGGCACGATCAGTCGGGCGGGGAAGCCATGCAGCTTCGGGAGGAGCTCGTCGTTCATCTTCAGGGCGATCATCGGTTCGCGTGACTGGTCCATCACCCAGGCCGTCGGCATGCCGGCCGTGAAGCCGTCGACCGATCGACCGACGAGCTGGCTCGCGCTCGACTGGACGCCGGCCATGGCAAGGACGTCGCGCAAGTGAACTCCCGTCCATTTCGCGTTGCCGACCAGGTTCCCGCCGACCTCGTTCGACACGCACGCGATCGTCACGTACTGCTCGAACATGGGCAGCGCCGCGAGATCCGCGTAGGTCAACGTGGTCTCGCGATCGACGAGGCCATGGATCCGGAGCGACCACTTGGCGACATCGACGCCCGGGGCGATCAGCGCCGTGTCGATTCGATAGAACGACCCGTTCGGCACGACGATCGGGGTGATGCCAGCGACGTCGAGGGCGGCGCCGCTCGGCAGCGAGGCGGTGTTGGTCGGTGGCGGCAGAGCAGTCCCGACGCCAACGGGGACGGCGTTCCCGCCGTCGAGGAGTCGCCGACCGACGAAGCCGGCGACGACCGACGCTGCGGCCAACGAGCCGCTCCGGATGAGGAAGCCGCGTCGCGACCAGTTCGGCATAGACGAGGGTCGGGTGGGGGATCGGGGACGACCGCTCTCCCATTGGGCGACGGCCTTGTCGGTATCGCGGAGGCTCGCCCAGCCGAGCAGCCATGACAGTGACTGGATGCCGGCGAACGCCCCGACAGCCGCAACGATCGCAGCCGGCGCCGCGGCGGCCGACGGGTCGCCGAGGGCGGCGACGAAACCGAACGCAGCGAAGGCACCGAACCCCGCCGCCCCCAGAGTGAATGAACGCCGCGCCGCCAGCCCGAGGAGCGCCCCGACACCGAGCGACACCACGACGATGAGGGTCTCTAGGGCGAGCTTGTCGTTGTCGCCGAAGAGGCTCACGACAAGGTCCTTCGCACCGGGCGGCTGGTGATCGATGACGAAGCCACCGACGGCGGCGATGAGCGACGGCGCGGTCAGGAAGCCGGCGACGAGTTCGGACAACCCGAGCGCTGCCACCGCGGCCACGACGCCGGCGATGGCCGCCGGCACTGCGGCTGGACCATTCGGTTCGATCGCGGCCCGCGTGCCCGCGGTGCCGGAGACGGTGGCGTCGCTCATTCGCGCATCGTCCTCCAGCTCGATGACATTCGCATTACTGCGCGGCGTCCGGGGATCGCCGCCGGCGTTGGTCGACGTCGTCGGGTTCATCTTCGGGCCCACCGCTGAGCCAGGCGGTGAACCTGCCTGCTCGAACCGCGACTTCGATCGGCATTCCGAATGCCACGCTGAGAGCGGCTCCGGTGAGGGTGTCCCGGATTGAACCCGCTGCAATCGCATGGCCGGCGCCGAGGACGAGGCCCTGCCGAAAGCCACGCGGGATCTCCTCGAGGTGATGGGTGACGAGCACAATCGCGGCCGGGCGCGGCTGGTCCGCGAGCTGAGCGAGATCGCGGACGAGCGTCTCGCGGGCGCCCAGGTCGAGACTCGAACCCGGCTCGTCGAGGATCAGCAGGTCCGGATCCGGCATGAGGGCCCGCGCGATCTGCACCCGCCGCCGTTCGCCGGTCGACAGCAGGCCGAATGGCCGATCGGCTAGCCCGCCCGCCCCGATCTCACCGTGGAGTCGATGGGCGTGGAGCCGGTCCTCGGCCGTGAACGTGTGCCACCACGGACCGAGGGCCGCATGACGAGCGGTCACGACGACATCGAGGGCCGACAGGGACTGGTCGATCGCGGCCTCCAGGCCGGCGCCGGCATACCCGATCCGGCGGCGCAGCTCGCGCGCATCGACCCGCCCAATCGTCTCGCCGAGCACCTCGACCGTGCCGGTCGTCGGCCAGAGATACGTGCTCGCGACCTGGGCCAGCGTCGTCTTGCCTGATCCGTTCGGGCCGATCACGACCCACCGCTCGCCGGCGCCGACGCTCCAGTCGAGCGGACCGAGGATCGTCCGGCCCGACCGCCTGACCGAGACCCCGGTGAGGCGGAGGATCGTCGCGGCGTGCCGATCCCCGTCAGCCACCGGCGCCCTGCCACGCATCGTCCCAGGCAGCCGACTCGTGAAGGAGCGTCGCGCCGCGCTCGAGGGCTGCCCCCTGGCGACGGAGCGCGTCCACGGCCGTGGCGATGGTCACTTCGGCGAAGCGAACCTCCGCTCCCGGTCGCAGCTGGGCGAGGCGCGGCATGTCGGCGGCGATCGCGACGGCCACCACCGGGTAGCCACCCGTGGTCTGCGCGTCCGCGAGGAGCACGATCGGCGCACCGTCGGGCGGCACCTGGATCGCGCCCGGAATGACACCGAATGATGGGAGATCCGAACGTTCGTCGACGCGGATCGGCCGGCCCTCGAGGCGCAGCCCGACCCTGTCGCTGCCCGTGGCGACCCGCCACGAACGCCCGACGAGATCGTCAATTCCGATCCACGGTCCGCCGATGATGCGAATGGGTGCATCAGGATCGCGCTCGCTGTCATCGGCCGGCCAGATCGACTCGCGCCAGGCCTGGCCGCCGCCCGGCGACTGTGTTGGGCTATGTGAGCCGAAGACCCGCCGTGCGTCGCCCGCCGCGACGATGACGTCCCCGCTCCGGAGCGCTCGACCCTCGAGCCCACCGAAGCCGGCGGCGAGGGCCGTCGAGCGCGACCCGAGCATCTCCGGCACGTCGATCCCGCCCGGCAGCGCCAGGTAGGCCCGCGATCCGGCGTCGGCGTCGGCGACACCGGGAAAGACGACGGTCGAGCCCGCGGCCACGAGATGCGACCGACCCGGTAGCAGGAGGCGACCGGTCTCGCGAACGTGCCCGCCGAGATCGGCGCCGGCGAGCCCAATCCGCAGCGACGTCGCAGCTCGAAACGCCCCTCCGACGAGCGTCATCTCGAGCGCCGCGGCTCCTGGTGGGTTGCCCGCGAGCAGGTTCGCGACAGCCAGGCTCCATCGATCGCAGGCCCCGCCGATTGGCACGCCGACTTGCGTCCACTCGGTCCGACCCGCGTCCTGGACCGTCGTGAGGAAGCCGGGCTCGATGACCTCCAGGCTCACCGGACGGGCACGAACCGGACGAGATCGCCCGGGGCAAGCAGGTTCGGCCTGGTCCGCCTGAGGTCCCACATCGCCGCGTCGGTTCGCCCGATGATCTGCCATCCACCTGGCAGCGAGAACGGGTAGACGGCGGTCTGGTCGCCGCCGATCGCGACGCTGCCCGCCGGGACGCGTTCCCGCGGGGTGGCCCGGCGTGCGGTCGCCAGCTCCAGCGGCAGCGGCCCGAGGTAGGCGAACCCGGGCGCGAAGCCGAGGAACAGGGCCGTCCAGGTCGAACCGGCATGGAGCTCGACGATGTCGTCGGGGCGAAGGCCGTGGGCATCGGCAACCACTTCCAGGTCCGGTCCATCCGGGCCACCGTAGCGGACCTCGATCTCGATCGGCCGTCGAGTCGCGGCCGCGTCCGCCGTCGCCGGGACGTCCGGATCGCCCCCGAGATCGTCAGCGCCGACCGTCGCGACAATCTTGCCCACGACCTTGGTGGCTTCAGCCGATTCCATCGACAACGCGTCGAACGGGACGAGGACGCTGGCGGCCGCGGCGACGGCCCGTCCGAGGCGCGGATCATTAGCGCGGTGAGCCTCGACCGCCGCGGCGAGTCGCCGCGCCCGACCGTTGACGACGAGATCGAGGCGATCGCCGAGGATCACGAGCACGGCTCGCTCGCCCATCGCCTCGATCCGCCAGCCCGGTGGCTCGCTCGCCGGCCGCTCCGTCACCGGCCGAGGGCCGCGATCGTCACGCCGGCCTGAGCGAGGGAAGCGCGGATGGCGGCCACGTAGTCGGCCGCACTGGGCGTGTCGCCGTGGACGCAGATCGTATCGGCTCGAACCGCGACGGACCTTCCGTCATGGGCGGTGACGCGCCCGTGCCTGACGATCGCCAGGGCCTGCCTCGCGGCCGCCGCGGGGGTCGCCAGGATGGCGCCATCGAGCCGTCGCGAGCGGAGCGAGCCGTCGGCCTCGTAGGCCCGATCGGCGAAGGCCTCCGAGGCAACCTGGAGACCGGCCGCCACGCCGGCTTCGAGCAGGGCTGAACCGGAGAGGCCGACGAGCACCAGGTCCGGCGCCGCCCGACGGATGGCCGTGGCAATCGACTCGGCGACAGCCGGATCGTGCGCCGCCCGGTTG
>DATHGS010000389.1:0-3818 GCA_035490155.1 Candidatus Methylomirabilota bacterium
GGGATCATGAAGGTCCCGTTCTTGTAGAGCGCGATGTCGGCCTCGGGCGTCGTCGGGCCGTTGGCCGCCTCGGCGACGAGCCGCGCCTTGATATTGCCGGCGTTGCGGGCCGTGATCTGGTTCTCGAGGGCGGCCGGGATGAGGATGTCGCAGTCGACCTCGAGGACCTCCTCGTTGTCGATGTCGGTCGCGCCCGGCAGGCCCTGGACCGTGCCGTGCTCCTTCTTCCAGGCGATCACCCGGCCGATGTCGAGGCCGGCGGGGTTGTGGATTCCACCGGTCGAGTCGGACACCGCGACGACGGTCGCGCCCTCCTCGGAGATGAGCTTCGCGGCGATCGAACCGGCGTTGCCGAAGCCCTGGATCGCGACCCTCGACTTCGGCAGCTCCATCCCGAGATGGCGGGCCGCCTCGACGATGCAGTAGACGGTGCCGCGGGCGGTCGCCTCATTGCGACCCTCCGAGCCGCCGAGGCTGATCGGCTTGCCGGTCACGACGCCCGGGACCGTGTAGCCCACGTGCATCGAGTAGGTGTCCATCATCCAGGCCATGATCTGGGCGTTCGTGTTGACGTCCGGGGCAGGAATGTCCTTCTCGGGGCCGATGAGGACCTCGATCTCCGTGAAAAACCGACGGGTCAGGGCCTCGAGCTCCTTCTGGCTGAGCTTCTTCGGATCGACGATGACGCCACCCTTGCCGCCGCCGTACGGGATGCCGACGACCGCGCACTTCCAGGTCATCCACATCGCCAGCGCCTTGACCTCGTCGAGGCTGACGTCCTGGTGATACCGAATGCCGCCCTTGGCCGGACCGCGGCCGAGGTTGTGCTGGACGCGATAGCCCGTGTAGACCTGGACCGAGCCGTCGTCCATCTTCACCGGGAAGTGGACGATCAGCTCGCGGCGCGGCTCGCGTAGGACGCGACGCAGCCCGGGGTCGAGATTGAGGCGCTCGGCGGCGAGGTCGAACTGCTGCTGGGCGACTTGCCAGGGATTGATCGCCGCAGCGACGTGCTCGGTCGTCATGATCGGTGGTGGACCTCCGTGCGATGTCGCGGCCCCGGTCCGGAGCCGGCTCGCGTTGCGGGTCGTCTCCCGGACGGCCCCACGGTTCGCGCGGCCGTCGATGTGGACGTGTCGCGGCGGTCAAATTCGGACGGAGTATAGCCGGGTTCCGGCTGGCCGGTCCTTGTTTGTCCACCGTATCGCAACGTCACCGCAACCGTCCCGCAACCGTTGGTCCCAAGCGGTTGGCGCCGATCGGCGGGCGCGTTTCAGCCGCGGCGTTCCCCGGTCGGGATTCTCGCCGGGCGAGTACATGGGACATCCGGGACGTGTTTGTGCCCCGTTCTTGCTCAAGATTCTCGTGAGGCGAGTCGGATCGACGGATTCGGGTCGTTTCCGGGCGAACTGCCTGTCATATCCGTCCGATGTACTCGCGGGGCGAGAATCGGGACGCAGCGGCGGCGACTCGGCGACTCAGCGCTTGTACAGCACCGCTGCGCCAACGCAACCCGGGCCGAGATGCGGCCCGACCGACGGGCCGACGAGCGAGACCATGACCGTCGACGGATCGACGCCCGAACGGCGGATCACCTCGTCGCGGAACTCGTCGACGTCCGGGGCCATCGTGTGGAGGATCGCCAGCCGCTCGATCGGGCGGGCGCAGATCAGCTCGATGCAGCGCTCGCGCGACTTCGAGCGGGTTCGCGGCCTGTCGGCCGTCTCGACCTTGCCGTCCTCGACCGCGATGATCGGCTTGACCGACAGGAACGTCCCGATCGCCGCCTGGGCGCCGCTGATCCGGCCGCCCTTCCTGAGGTACTCGAGCGTCTCGAGCGAGACGTACATCCGGAGGTCCGACGCGCGGTCTGACAGGACCCTTGCGATCTCCTCGGCCGACACGCCCATCGCCGCCATCTCGCGGCCCATGTAGGCGAGGATCCCCTCGGCCATCGACGCGCCGTTCGAATCGACGATGTGGATCTCGCGGTCCGGGAGAAGGCCGCGGGCCACCTCCGCGCTCTTGATCGCGCCGGACAGCTTGCCCGCGACGTGGATCGACACGATCGCATCGGCGCCGTCGGCGAACGCCTCGTCGTAGATCGCCTTGAACTCGCCGGGGCTGGCGGCGGCGGTCTTAGGGAACGGCGCGTCGGGCGCGGTCATCCGCGCCCAGAACTGCTCGGTCGTCAGGTCGACGCCGGCTCGGAACGACTCGTCGCCGAAGGTCACTGACAGCGGCACGATCCGGATCCCGTCGGAGGCCGCGCGGGCCGGATCGAGGTCCGAGGCGGAATCGGTAACGAAGGCAACGCGGGTCATGGGCTCTCCTCCACGATGCACCCCTCGCCGACGATGATACGGGGTGCGAGTCGGTGACTGAGCGGCTTGTCGGGCCGTTCACCCGGCGGTTCAGGCGTAGTCGTCGGGCATTGGCGACGCGCGCGGTCGACGCTCGCTACGCTTTCCGCGATGGATCGATCGATGTGGGCCGTCCTGGGCGGCACCTTCACCCTGCGGTTCTCGACCGGTCTGACGGGGGCGATGCTCGGCGTCTACCTCGCAAAGCTGCCGGAGCACGGGGGCCAGTTCGTCCACGCCTCGACCCTGGCGCTGCTCGGCTCGGCATTCTTCATATCCGAGCTGTTGCTGTCCCCCGTCTTCGGGGTGCTCTCGGATCGGCTCGGACACCATCGGGTGATGTTGTTCGGGCCGATGTTCGGGGCGATCGCGGCCATCCTCACCGGGCTGACCACAAACCTCGGCCTTCTTGGCGGGACACGGCTCCTCGAGGGTGCCTCGACCGCCGCGAGCGTGCCCTCGATCCTCGGCTACATCGCCGTTGCGACGGCCGGCGACGAGCTCCTCCGGGGCAAGGCCGCGGCCCGCTTCGAGGGCGCCACGCTTGCCGGGATCGGGGTGGGCTTCGCGGTCGCGCCGCTCCTGTTCGCCGCGCTCGGACCGACCGCCTTCTTCCTCAATGCGCTCATCTACGGCTTGTCGTTTCTCATCTACCGTTTCGGCGTCGAGGATCGCGATGCCGACGCCCGAGCCGCGGCCCACGCGGCCCAGTCCGGCGAGATCAGCCGGCCGATCGACTGGAGCCGCTATCGGACGGTCCTGCGCAGCCCGCACATCTGGCTCCTCGCCCCGACGTGGATCGCGGTCAACGCCTCGATCGGGCTGTGGTTCAGCCAGTCGATCTTCCAGTTCTCGAGGATCGACCCGCGGTTTCCGGAGCAGACCCTCCATCACGGCTTCCACCCCGGCCAGATCTCGCTGGCCGCCGTCGTCATCGGCATTGTCTTCGGGGCGGGGCTCCTCTACTGGGGCAATCGCTTCAAGAGCCTGCGCCGGACGACGATCATCCTGTACGGGATCGGTGGCGGGGCGCTGCTCGCGGTCGGCGGGCTCCTCATCAACCATGGCGGTGGTCTGCCCCTCGTCATCCCACTTGGCGGCGCCCTGGTCGCGGCGTTCGGGCTGTTCCTGCTCGCAGGTGCGACGCCTGCTGCCCTTGGCCTCCTGGCCGACATCTCCGAACGCTTCCCGGCGGACCGCGGCGCGATCATGGGCCTCTACAGCGTCTTCCTGGCGGTCGGCCAGATCATTGGCGCCCTGATCGGCGGAGTGGTGGCCGACATGCGCGGCATCGACGGGCTGCTCATCGCGACGATCGGGTTGCTGCTCGCCGCACTCGGGCCACTCGCACTGCTGCGGCGGCAGGAGCATTACGTCGGCGGTCCGGGTTCCACGGCGGTCTTCGGCGGACCCGAGCTGGAGATTCCGGAGTGATGGAGGCCGCCGTCGTGGTGG
>DATHGS010000390.1:0-2758 GCA_035490155.1 Candidatus Methylomirabilota bacterium
AGACGTGCGACAGGTGGCTGAAGGCGAGGACGCGTTCCCCGAGGTCGTCGAGACCGCCCCGGAGGGTTCGCTCGACGGAGGCAGCGAGGTCGGGCAGGCGCGTCCAGTCGATCGCCGTCTCGAGCGTGTCCAGCGCGTAGCCGGCGTCCCACAGGGCGTCGCGCAGATCCGCGCTCCTGAAGCGGTTGGCGATCCAGCGCCGGCCGATCGACCCGCCGACGGCGACTCCACCCTCGTGCCTGACAATTGGTCCGACCTCGCGGATCGCGGCCTCGACGAGGCGGTCGCTTCCGCTGGCGCCGACGAGCAGCAGCGACGGCTCCGGCCCGACCTTCCGAAAACCGAGATACCGGCGGAGCAGGCGCATCGACCTGGACTCGCCCGCGAGGGCGAGAAGGGTGGCGGTTTCGAGCGGCGTCAACGCCCGGATCATCGACAGCGGCAGGCCGGCGCGACCGACGGCACGAGCGGCTTCGATGACGTGAGCCCAGTCGGGCAGGAACCACGCCGGGAATGCCTCGCTGGCGGGACGGGCGACGACGCGGACCGTCGCCTCCGTCAGGACGCCGAGCCGCCCCTCCGAGCCGAGCACGAGCTGGCGGAGATCGGGTCCGGCAGCCGACGCGGGGTGCGGCGGCAGCTCCAGGCTGCCGGCCGGTGCCTCCACGCGGCCGCCGGCGAAGAGCGATTCGATGCGCCCGAACCCGACCGACTGCTGCCCGGCCGACCTGGTGACGACCCAGCCACCGAGCGTCGAGCGCTCGAAGGACTGCGGAAAGTGGCCGAGCGTCAGGCCGTGTGGACGAAGTGCCTCCTCCAGATCCGGTCCTGTCGTTCCCGCCCCGAAGGTGGCGAGCCCGCTTCGTTCGTCCAGCGTCCTTAACCCGGCGAGCCGCTCGAGGGCGATCGTGAGGATCGGTTGGGTCGTTGCCTGGCGGGAGTCGCCCTCGCCGCCGCCGCCGATCCCCCCGACGACGCTCGTCCCGCCGCCGTATGGCACGACCTGGGCACCACTTGACGCCGCCCACGCGATGAGGGCGCGGACGTCGTCGTTCGTCGCCGGTCGAGCCACGCCGTCCGGGATGGACCGCAGTCGGCCGCTGCGGAGGGCGATCCAGTCGGGCAGGCTCTGGCCAGTTGCGTGCCGGACCCGGTCCTCGGGATCGAGCGAGACAAGCGGGTTGGGCTGGAGCCGCGAGGCGGGCGCCGCGGCCACGACGTCGGTCAGCGCCGCGTCCGGCGTCGGGCGGCCCGGTCCGAGCTCGGCCTCGATGAGCCTGAGAGCGCCCGGCGGAAGGGTCGGGTGACGGCTCTCGTCGGCCCACCCGTTCCACCTCCGCACGACCACCTCCTGTCGAGGGGTATCGTGCCGGATCGTGCGCTGCGTTATCGTCCGCACATGAAGGGCGATCGCGTCGAGGTCGTTGTCGATACCGGCCAGGGCGTCCAGACATTCGAGATCGCTGCGACGAAGAACGGCCGCCGCCTCGAGGTGACGACGGCCCGCGGGGTCGTCGAGGTGTCCGAGGTGACTCGCGGCGGCACACCGGTCCGGACCGGCCGGTTCATGACCAGCCGGGTGATCGCGCTGGTCGAGCACCCGGCGCAGGAGGTTTCGGACGGCCGCGTCGATGTGACAACGCGCCGCCGGATGCGACCGCCGACGGGCTGATCGACGCTCCGAAATACGGTCACCTACTGGCCCGATTTTGTGCCATATGCGGTCAGAACTATCTGGCAAGAACCGCCGCCGAAGCTACGCAGCGACGCCGGGGCGACTTAGAACGGCGGCCAGGGAATGGCCGGCCAGTCGCCGCGTGGATATGGAAACCGGCCCGAATCCAACAGCGCGTCGACCCGCCGCCGCGTGGCCGCGATCTCACCGCGCGACAGGAGCGGCGCCAGGTCACGGGCCAGCTCGCCGCGAAGTCCTTCGGCAATCCGCCGCAACCCGACCAGCTCGTCCTCCGTGAACGGTTGACCGCGCCAGCCCCACAGGACCGTCCGCAGCTTCGGCACCGACGAGAAGCAGACCCCGTGATCGACGCCGTAGACGTGGCCGCCCGCGATCGGCAGGACGTGGCCGCCCTTCCGGTCGGTGTTGTTGATCGCCGCGTCGAAGGCCGCCATCCGTCGCAGCCGCGGATCGTCCTCGACGACCATCGCCACGAGGTCGACGCTCTCGTCGATGTCGATCCAGAGCTGGAGCGCGCCCTCGCCGAACGGCCCGTCGCGGAGGACCGTCGGGGGAACGATGCCCCAGCCGGTCGCCTCGGAGACGAGGAACGCCGCCACCTCGCGGCGGCTGAGCGTCGCGTCAGGAAAGTCGTCGAGGGCACGTTCGCCGGCCGTCGGCTTGTAGACCGCCTCGAGCGTCTGCGGCTCTTCGGGCGGAGGACACTCCCTCGTGATGCGACCAAGCATGGCGTGGTTCGTCGATCCAAGAAGTCGCCCGACAAGCTGGATGTCCCCCTCGCGCAGGACCTCCAGCGCGGTCGCGGTGTCGATCATGAAAGCAGGACCCCCGTCCGCGATCGTCGCGTTGGGCGGTTCAGGGCAAGGCGGATCGGAGCACCGGAGCGCGCGCGAAGCGCGTGCGTGCTTGCACGCGCGGGCTCAAACGCCCGTGAGCGAGGAGCGGACGATCCAACGCAGCCCTGGGCCGTCCGGCGCGACAGCCGTTGAGGAGGCAAGTTAGTTGACGTAGTGGCCGTTGCGGCGGGGGCAGATGTGCCCCTGCGGATCCAGTGGCTGGCCA
>DATHGS010000391.1:0-4323 GCA_035490155.1 Candidatus Methylomirabilota bacterium
CAGGGCGAGGAGGATCGCCGCCGTCGAGTTGATCGTCATCGAGGTGCTCACCTCGTCGAGCGGCAGCCCGTCGAGCAGCACGTCCATGTCCGCCAGCGAGCTGATCGGCACGCCGACCCGGCCGACCTCGCCGGCGGCCTCCGGAGCGTCGGAGTCGTAGCCCATCTGCGTCGGCAGGTCGAACGCTACCGACAGCCCGGTCTGGCCCTGGTCAAGGAGGTAGCGGAAGCGCTGGTTCGTCTCTTCGGCGGTGGCGAAGCCCGCGTACTGGCGCATCGTCCAGAAGCGGCTGCGGTACATCGTCGCCTGGACCCCGCGGGTGAAGGGGTACTCGCCCGGCAGCCCGAGGTCGCGGTCGGGCTCGAAGTCGATCGACTCGAGGTCTGCTGCGGTGTAGAGGTCGGCGATCTCGATGTCCGACGATGTCGCGAACCGCTCCCGTCGCTCCGGGGCGGCCTTCACGGCCTTCGCTCGCGTCGTCGCCCGCCAGCGGTCGCGCTCGGGATCGGTGGCGTCGCTCATCCGAGGACCACGAGCAGGTCGCCGAGATCGATCGTCTCCCCCACCCCGACCGCGACCCGCGCGACCGTCCCGTCCCGTGGTGTTCGCAGCTCGTTCTGCATCTTCATCGCCTCGACGACGAGGAGCGTCTGGCCGGCGGCCACGACGTCTCCGGGGGTGACGGCCACAGCCACCACGCGTCCCGGGATCATGGCATGGATCTCGAGTGGCCCGCCGGCGCCGGCGATCGTGCCACGGTTGCGGCGGGCCCGTTCGCGCAGGTCGGCTCGCCGCGCGTCCTCGACCTCGAGCTCGAAACGCCAGCCGCCCACGATAACCTCGACCGTGCGCGGCTGGCCCGGGCCAGCCGGCCGGTCGTCGCCGACCAGCGCCGCCGTGGCTCGACCCGTCTCGTCACGGACGACTGTCCGACCCTGGCCTCGCCACTCGACGGAGGTCGCCGCGGCGTCGATCCGGCGGGCCTCGTCGCCCGGCAGCCGGCTCGCCGCCGTTGGCTCGACGACGAAGACCTGCGGGTCGGATTCCGCGAATTGGCTCATCCTGCTGGCCACCGATCAACGTCTTCCTCGCGTGCGGCACGCAACCAGCCCGACGAGCCGTTCCGCCGTTCTCCGCGGTCGAGCGGGCCCGTCCCCGGCCCTGCTCCCGTCGCGGCACCCGATGCCCGCCCGGAGGTGCCGCTGGCAACGCCGCCGGCCGCGACTGCCATTGCGACCCTCGCGGCGATGTCCAGGGCGGCTCCCCGATCGGCCGCCACCGCGGGATCCCAGTGCTCGGCGACCCAGTCGGTCGACAACTCGGCCGCCCGGAATCCCGGGTGGGCCGCGACGAAGCGATGGAACGGGAGGGTCGTCTCGATCCCCGTGACCTCGACCTCATCGAGGACGCGAGCCAGCCGGCCGATCGCGGCGGCGCGGTCGACATCGACGACGAGAACCTTCGCGATCAGCGAGTCGTAGTCCGGCGGGATGCGGTCCCCTGCCTCGATCGCCGTGTCGACCCGGACGCCGGGCCCGTCGGGCATCGACCACCGACCGACCCGCCCGGCCACCGGGGCGAACGCTCGAGCCGGGTCCTCGGCGGAGAGCCGGACCTCAATTGCATGACGCCCCGGCGCGGCTGCCCGCTCCGCGGCATCGAGGGTGGCCTGCGACAGCGGGCGTCCCGCGGCGATCAGCAGCTGCTCGCGAACGAGGTCGATCCCGCTGGCCAGTTCGGTCACGCCGTGCTCGACCTGGATTCGCGTGTTGACCTCGAGGAACCAGAACCGGCGATCCTCATCGAGAAGGAACTCGGCGGTCGCGGCGTTCCTCAGCTCCGCCGCCCGCGCGACCCGAACAGCGAACTCGTGGAGCTCGCGTCGCTCCGTTTCCGACAGACCAGGTGCCGGTGATTCCTCGACGAGCTTCTGGTGGCGCCGCTGGATCGAGCAGTCCCGCTCGCCGATCGCGACGATCGTGCCGGCCGCGTCGCCCAGCAACTGGACCTCGACGTGGCGGGCCGGACGAACCTCGCGCTCGAGATAGACCGCTCCATCACCGAATGCGGCGAGGGCTTCCGCCGAGCCGGCAGCCAGCGCTGCCGGCAGCTCCTCGCGTGTGGTCACCCGTCGCATCCCCCGGCCGCCACCCCCGGACGAGGCCTTGACAAACAACGGGAACCCGATTTCGTCGGCATCGGCCAGGATGGCCTCCACGGCGTCGGCCCGATCGACCTCGGCGGGTTCGAGCGTCCCGGGCACGACCGGAACGCCAGCTGCACGAGCCAGACGCCTGGCAGCCAGTTTGTCGCCAAGGGCGGCGATCGACGCCGACGTCGGGCCGACGAAGATCAGGCCGGCGTCTTCGACGGCTCGGGCAAACGCCGCGCGCTCGGCGAGGAAGCCGTAGCCCGGGTGGATCGCCTCGGCGCCCAGGCGTCGAGCGGCGTCGATGATCGCGTCGCCGCGCAGGTAGCTCTCCGCCGCCGGAGCCGGGCCGAGCCGAACCGCCGCGTCGGCGGCCCGCACGTGGGCGGCGCTCGCATCGGCGTCGCTGTAGATGGCGATCGCCTCCGCGCCGAGCTCATGGCAGGCCCGGATGATCCGAAGAGCGATCTCCCCGCGATTCGCGACGAGGACCCGCCGGAAGGGCGGCCCCTCCGATGGATCGAACGACGTCTCGCTGTCTTTGCGCAAAGACGCGGCTTCCCCCTCGGGACTCACGCGTCGCGACCTCACAGCGGAATGTTGCCGTGCTTCTTGCGTGGGCTGACCTCACGCTTGTTGGCGAGCATCCGCAGGGCGGCGATGAGCCGTGGCCGCGTTTCCGACGGCAGGATGATGTCATCGACGTAGCCGCGCGCCGCCGCGATGTATGGATGGGCGAAGCGAGTCTCGTAGTCGCTGACCAACCTGGCGCGCTCTGCCGCCGGATCATCTGACTCGGCGATGCGGTCCTTGAAGATGATGTTGACGGCGCCCTCGACGCCCATCACCGCGATCTCCGCGGTCGGCCACGCGAAGTTCATGTCGCCGCGAATGTGCTTGCTGCTCATGACGTCGTACGCGCCGCCGTATGCCTTGCGAGTGATCACGGTCAGTTTTGGCACGGTCGCCTCGCAATAGGCAAACAGCAACTTGGCGCCGTGGCGAATGATGCCGCCATCTTCCTGGTCGACACCGGGTAGAAATCCCGGCACGTCGACAAACGTCACCAGCGGGACGTTGAAGCAGTCGCAGGTCCGCACGAATCGGGCGGCCTTCGTCGACGCGTCGATGTCGAGCGCCCCCGCGAGCACGGCCGGTTGCTGTGCGATCACGCCGATGCTCTGCCCGTCGAGTCGGGCAAACCCGACGATGATGTTTTGTGCCCAGCCAGGTTGGATCTCGAGGAACTCGCCATCGTCGACGACGCGCTCGATCACCCCGTGCATGTCATACGGTCTGGATGGGTCGTCCGGGACGATCCCGTTCAGGGTCACGTCCTGGCGATCGACCGGATCGCGAGTTGCGATAACCGCGGGACCGTCGAGATTGTTCTGCGGCAGGTACGACAGAATCCGTCGCGTCATCGCCAGAGCCCCGGCTTCGTCGCCGGCGGCAAGATGGGCAACGCCGCTCCGCGTCGTATGCGTCAGCGCCCCGCCGAGGCGCTCGGCGTCGACATCCTCGTGCGTCACCGCCCGGACGACGTTCGGGCCGGTCACGAACATGAAGCTCGACCCCTCGACCATGACCGTGAAGTCGGTGATCGCCGGCGAGTAGACGGCCCCGCCGGCACACGGGCCCATGACGACAGACAGCTGGGGCACGACCCCGGATGCCAGCGTATTGCGCAGGAAGATGTCGGCGTAACCGCCGAGCGACACGACACCCTCCTGGATTCGAG
Source organism: Candidatus Methylomirabilota bacterium (assembly GCA_035490155.1). Lineage (GTDB taxonomy): Bacteria > Chloroflexota > Limnocylindria > Limnocylindrales > CSP1-4 > CF-46. Next base: position 3,891 of record DATHGS010000391.1, read on the forward strand.
CGCCACCCGAGTCGTTCAGACCGACGATTGGCGCACCGACCTTCATCGCGAGGTCCATGACCTTGCAGATCTTCTCGGCGTAGGCCTCGGACAGCGAGCCACCGAAGACGGTGAAGTCCTGGCTGAAGACGAAGACGAGCCGGCCGTCAATCAAACCGTGGCCGGTCACCACCCCGTCGCCGAGGACGATCTGCTCGTCGAGGCCGAATTCCGACGACCGATGGGTGACGAAAGCATCAAGCTCGACAAAGGAATCGGGATCGAGAAGCAAGTCCAACCGTTCGCGCGCCGTGAGCTTGCCGCGCCCGTGTTGCTGCTCGATTCGCTCGGGGCCGCCGCCGAGAAGCGACTCGGCCCGCATCGCCAGCAACCGCTCGATCCGTTCGTCGTTCGTCGGCACCGACCCCTCCACCACATGTCTTTGCGCAAGGAC
>DATHGS010000392.1:0-2475 GCA_035490155.1 Candidatus Methylomirabilota bacterium
CGGACCCGCGGATCGCGGTCCTCGAGGAGGCGGCGCAGGACCCAGCCCTGGGCGCACAGGGGATACGGGACGAGCGGGTGAGCCGGAATCGCAAGGCCACCGAGCTCGTGGATCTCGGCGATCGAAGTGCGGAGCGATCGCAGCGGCCGGACTCGCTCCTCGACGAACAGCGCCAGGAGATGGCCGCCGAGCGTCGAGACCTCCTCTCCGACCACGACCTCGACGCGCATGCCGCGCTCGCGGGCGATCGTCCGCGCTGCGAGAGCGGCGTCGATCCGCTCGTGGTCGGTGATGGCGATGACGTCGAGATCCGTCGACCGCTCGGCGTGCTCGAGGATCTCGATGATCCCAGATGTTCCGTCGGAGGCGAGGGTGTGGATGTGGAGATCGGCCCGCCCGAGTCGGTCGGTCATCGGGCCCCCTCGGTGGCGGCCGCCGCAGCGGCATCGGTCGACGGCGCCGACGACGTCGACGCCTCGCCTGTCCGTTCGGTCGCGGAAGCATCCGCAGCGGCGACGCCGGCCACGAGGTCGGGCCAGATGGGGAAGAAGATCGCCGTCCATTGCTCTGGCGCATGCGAGATCAGCTCCTCGTAGGCGCGTGCCTCGTTCGTCAGGGTGCCGACGATCCGCTGGCGGCGGGTACCTTCGCGAACGACCGGGATCTCGATCAGCCTGCCGGCGTAGCGGCCACGACCGGTTCGCCAGATGCCGGCCGCGTAGAACGGCACGTCGACTTCGGTGAGGAGGAGCGCGGGCCCAGCCGGCAGTGGCGCCGGCGCACCGAAGAGCGGGACCTCGATGCCGCCACCGGTGATGTCGCGGTCGGCGACGATGCCAACGATCTCACCTCGGCGCAGCGCCGCGAGCAGCTCGCGGCGAGCTGCCGCGAGCCCGACGATGTGGACACCGAAGACACCCCTCGTCCGCTCGAACCAGCGCTGGAGCGCCGGGTCGCCGAGCGTCTCCATCGGTGCGGTGACTCGTCGCCCGGAGCGGTTGGCGACGAAGACGGCCGGCAGCTCGATCGGACCGAGATGGGCGGTGACGAACAGGGCCGACTGGTCCGCCGCCAGGACCGTCTCGACCAGCTCCGGGGTCTGGACCTCGATCCGGCTGAAGACGCGCTCGTCGAGGGCCGGCGCCCGCATGACCTCGAGGTAGTACCTGGCGTGGTGGCGAAAGGCGGCCCGGACGAGGGCCTCGAGATTGCGAGGGTCCGCGGCTGCCGCCACGATCCGCGGCTCCGCGGCCCCACTCGCGACGAGGTGGTCGACGATCCGGCGGAGGTTCAGGCGGGCCTGGGCCGCCCGCTGCGACGAGAGCCGGTATGCCAGGCGACCAGCCGTGTCGGCCAGGCCGATGAGCGGACCCTCCGGCAGGCGGCAGGCGATCCAGGACAGGCCCGCCAGGCCAGAGGCTCGAAGCCGCTGGACGATCGTGCCCGCCGGATGCTCGACCGTCACGCGCCGGCGCCGTCCGGCTCGATCGCGGCGTCGAGCCCGGTCGGCGGATCGCTCGGCGGTTCGACGGAGCCGACCGGGATCGCGGCCTCAGGGGCGAGTGCCTCGGCGACGACGGCCTGGGCAGCCGGTCCACCCGCCAGCATCACCGCCGCCCGACGGGCGAGCTCGGCCGATTCCTCGGGCGTGTCGGGCCACATCGGCTTGAAGCTGTACCACTGCTGCGGGGCCGCGCCGATCGTTGCCGCGAGCGCATCGGCGATCGCCTGCGTCGCCGCCTGGATGTCGGCCGGCGCAGAAGAGGCGACCTCGATCGGATCGGAGTACGCGACCGCGAACTCGCCGTTCGGCTGGCGTCTGATGGAGAGCGGCAGGATCAGTGAACCGGTCTTGGCAGCGAGCGACGCCGGTCCGGCGGGCAGCGTCGTCCAGGCGTCGAAGAGTCGGACCGGGATCCCGTCGGCGCGGTAGCCCCAGTCGACCAGCAGGGCGAGCATCTCGCGCCGTTTCAGCACCCCGTAGATCTCGCGCAGGTTGCGCCACGGGATGACGTGAACGCCCCAGGCCTCGCGGAGGGCCGTGAAGCGGGCGAACATCTCCGGGAACGCCGTATCGTCGGCGACCACGTTGACCGGCCAGCCGCGACCGGCGGCCGCCGCCGCGACGGCCTCGTTGTTGCCGACATGGCCGAGGGCGAAGATGAGCCCGCCCTTCGACCGGCGCCAGATCGCCTCGACGCCGTCGAGCTCGCTCTGGGCGACCAGCTGGCCCGCCCGCTCGGCCGACATCGATTCGAGGTGCATGACCTCGACGAGATATCGGGCGTACTCACGATAGGCACCGAGGGCCATCCGGCGGACCCGCAGGTCGTCCGGTGGCAGGCCTGAGACATGGCCGAAATTGGCATTCGACCAGCGCCGCTTGCTCGGCCAGAAAAGGTAGCCCGCCTGCGAGCCGGTGCCGATCACCCAGCGCGACAGCGGACCCGGGACGTGGGCGACGACCCACGTTGT
>DATHGS010000393.1:0-6189 GCA_035490155.1 Candidatus Methylomirabilota bacterium
TCGCGGCCTCCAGGGCCTCGGCGCGGCGCTGATCTTTGCCCCGGCTCTGGCGCTCATCGTGGATGCCTTCCCGAGGAGCCAGCGCGGCCAGGCCCTTGGCATGAATGCCCTGATCGTTTCGCTCGGCGTCACGGCCGGCCCGACCCTCGGCGGTCTGATCACCGAGAGCCTCGGCTGGCGCTGGATCTTCTTCGTCAACGTTCCGCTTGGTCTCATCGGGCTGCTTGTCGCCTCGCGAGCGTTCACGTTTTCGGGCGGCGCGCGGGCCCGTCGGTTCGATCTCCGCGGTGCAGTCGCCTTCGGGATCGGCCTGGCCGGCCTGTCGCTCGGGCTGTCGTTCGGGTCGGAGTGGGGGTGGACATCGCCGGCCATCGTCTTGACGCTGGCCATGGCCCTCGTCGCACTAGGCACGGCCATCTTCATCGAGCGTGGCCGTCGCGACCCGCTCGTCGATCTCGGGCAGCTGGTCTCGCGGCGGCTGGGCCTGCCACTGGCGAGTTTCCTGTTCAGCATCCTCGCCCTGTTCGCGGTGAGCTTCCTGCTCCCGTTCTATCTCGAAGAGCTGCGCGGCCTGACGCCCCTCGCCGCCGGGCTCCTGCTGACGCCGTATTCGATCGGGTTGGCGGCGGCCGCTCCGATCTCGGGCCGACTCGCCGATCGTGGTCACGCTCGCTGGCTCGGACCCGTCGGTCTCGGGCTGGCAGCGGGCAGCCTCGGCCTCCTGGCCCAGATCGGCGTGTCCACGCCACCCATCGAAATCGTTCTCTGGCTGGCCGTGTCAGGGATCGGCCAGGGCCTGTTCCTCTCGCCGAACACGAGCGCCGTCATGAGCGCCGTGCCAGCCGACCAGAGCGGCACCGCATCCGGCCTGATCGCCACGACGCGGGTGGTCGGCCAGGCGCTGTCGGTCGCGATTGCCGGTGCCATCTTCGTCGGTCTCGGCGGGGCGGCGGCGGGTGCCGGGCTGGTGGCCGGCGGACCTTCAGCCTCGGCGACGGACCCGGCGCTCGACGGCACGTTCGTGGCGGCCATGCATGCCGCGCTTCTCGTCAGCGGGCTGCTCGCGGCAGCAGGGGCCGTGACCAGCCTGGCGAGGACTCGGCAGCGACCGGTCGTCGAAACATCGCGCCAACAGGTCGCCAACTCATAGCGCGGTCATCCCCGTCGTCATCCCCGTCGCGCGGTCGTCGGGCTGTCTGGGTATCGATCTGGGTAGCATCACGGATGGCAGCCCTGCCTTGTCGCGGCATCGTTCCTCACATCGACCGAACATGCCGGCGTCACCCGGCGATGGAGGACATCACATGCGCTTCCTCTTCACGACCATCCCGGGCTCCGGGCATTTCCTCCCGTTGGTCCCGACCGCACGCGCCCTGCAGCTGCGCGGTCACGACGTCGCATTCGCCGCTTCACCGACATTTGGCCCGACGATCGAGGCAGCCGGATTCGAGGCACATCCCGCTGGACCCTCGTGGCTCGAGAGCCTCAGCGACCCTGTCATGCAGAAGATCATGGCCGGCGAGTTCTTCGTCGACCTGATCCGGATGGGCATGGTCGAAGGCGTCGTGCGAGCTGCGACGGCGACGAGGGCCGATGCCATCGTCCGCGGCAGCGGCGAGCTGGGCGGTCTCGTCGCCGGAGCCATCCTTGGGCTGCCCGTGGCTTCCGCCGCTCCCGCAGCCGCGAAGTTCTATGAGGCGATGATTCGACCGGGCGTCGCGCGGGCAGCCGCCGAGCACGGCCTGGATGGCGAAGGGGTGACCGCGGTCGACTTCGAGATTCTCAAGATCGATCGCACGCCGTCCAGCCTCGAGATGCCGGGCTATGTGGCGCCGCCGAATGCGATCAACATTCGACCGGAGCCATTCGACGCTGGAGGCGAGCTGCCCGCCTGGTTCGACGACCTGGGAGCGCGGCCACTTGTCTACGTGACCCTCGGAACCGTCATGAACGGCAACATTCCGCTCTTCAGGCTGATCGCCGACGCGCTTGCCGACCAGCCGTACGACGTCCTCATCGCCCTCGGGAACGGGATCCCCCGTGAGGCCCTGGGCGAGGTCGCCGGCAATATCCGGGTTGGCGGCTTTCTGCCCCAGGCCCAGATCCTCGAGCGCGCAAGCGCGGTCGTGAACCACGGCGGCTATGGCACCGTGTCGGCGGCGCTCGGGGCCGGACTGCCGCTGTTCCTTCTCCCGATGGGCGCGGATCAGCCCTACAACACCGAGCGCTGCATCACCGCCGGTGCGGCACTTGGCGTGATCCAGGAGCAACCGCTCGGGCCGCCGACCGCGGCGCCGCCGCCGTTCACGTCCCCGGCCCCATCGGTCATCCGCGACGGGACTCGTCGACTCCTCGATGAGCCGGCGTTCCGGGCGGCGGCCGGCGCGATCGCGGCCGAGATTGCGGCGATGCCTCCGGCCGATTACGCGGCCGAACGCCTTGAGCAGTCAGTCGTCGAACGTCAGGCGGCGCGGCGCACCGGATCCGTCGCGGCGGTCAGCGCCTAGCGATCTCGCCGGTAGCCCGGGTTCGCGTGAACCAGGCGGCCACCTGGGCACGGTTGTCGAGGCCCAGCTTGTTCATCACGTTGAGCACGTGGTTCTCGGCGGTCCGGACCGACAGGCGAAGGCTGGTGGCGACCTCCTTGTTGGTCAGGCCTTCGGCGACCAGAGCGGCGACCTCAAGCTCTCTATCGGTCAGCGGACTGCGTCCGCCCTTCAGCGTTGCGAGGGCGTCAGCGGCCGCCCGGCGGAGCGGCTCCATGCCCAGCTCCGCGGCATCGCGAGCGGCCGCCTCGAGCATCGCGCTCGCGCGCTCCCGGTCGCGCGCCTGGCCGCGGCGCAGGAGGGCAGTCGCCCAATCGAAGCGGGTCTCGCCGACCTCGGCGCGGGCGCCAGTCTCCAGGTTGCGTCGCATCGCACGGGCGAAGTCGAGCTCGACACGATCCCAGTCGCCCATGAGGGCGGCCATCTGACCGAGGTACCGGCTCACGCTGCCGCCCGACGTCGCCTGCCCGGAAGAAGCGACGGCGAGCTCGTCGGCGAAGGGTTCGAGACCTGTGTAGACCATCGGGGCGACGTCGACTCGATCCAGCGACCAGGCGACCATCGCGAATGCCATGCCGGTCACGACCTGGAGATGGCTGCCATCAAGGACGTCCATCGCCGGCAGGGCCAATTCGAACAGTGGCGCCGCGGTCTCGAGGTCACCGGACGAGACTGCGACCATCGCCCAGAAGATCGGGAACACATCGGGGCCGCCGCCGCGGCCATGGAGGACCTCGTCGAACGATCCCTGGCCGGTCTTCATCCGACAGGTGTAGACGAGGAGTCGGTACAGGAAATCCGCGGCCTGGTGGTTGCCCCGGGCGGCCATCTCCAGAGCGACGGTGCCGAGTCGGACCGCCTCATCGAAGCGGCCCTCGTGCTGCGCGACGGCAGCTCGGGCCATCGTTGCGCGCCACGTTGCCAGCGCGTCGCGGCGTCGGTCGGCGTACTCCTCCAGTCTCGCTATAGCGTTGTCGAGTGCCGGCCGCTGGCCCAGCTGGAAGTACACGTCGACACGCCAGGCCAGAGGCCACGCAAGGTCATCCTCGAGGTTGGCATCGAGGCAAAGGCGTTCGACGCGATCGGCGATCTCGAGACGACGCGACGCGTTCAAGGGGCCCGCCGCAACCATCTGCATCGCGTGCAATGCGTCGACGAGGGCCCGGATATCGCCCGATCCCTCGGCAACGAGCACGTTCTCGTCGGCCTCGGAGCCTTCGGTGGGTACCCGCGAAAGATCTGACGACAACATGATCGTCTGGCTCTGCAGGCGCGAGCGGAGGACCGGGTCGTCGCCGACGTTCCGCAGCGCGTCGCGACAGAAGTCGAGCAGGATCTCGCAGTTGTCGCGATCGGCGATCCCGCGCACGACGAGTGCCGCGTCCGCGAGGAGTCGCCAGTCGCCCGCGGCGCGGGCCTCGCTCGCGACCTGACGGCAAACGGTCAGCGACTCGCCAAAGAGTCCGTCGCGGTAGAGGCACCGCGCCCGGCGGATCGCCAGGTCGCCCGCGCGGGCATCGTGCGCACGGGCCGCGACGTCGGACGCGCGCTGCCATAGCCGTCCGGCGGCGTCCCAGTCCAGGGCCCGCTCAGCTGCCGTGGCTGCGGCATCGAGCGCACTCAGCGCGGGCTCGACGCCCAGGACCGCCACGGCCCCGGACCGTTGGTCCGCGATCGCAGCCAGGTCGCGTGGTCGGACCCGCTCGAGCACGTTTGCGGCGCGAGCGTGCGCGGCGGCCTGCCCGTGTGAACCGAGCTCCTCGTAGGCCCTCGCGCGCAGCCCCGGATCGAAGTGAATGAGACCGCCTTCGACGACGAGGAGACCCTCGCGCTGCGCGTCGTCCAGGGCCTGCAGAAGGTCCGCCGGTTCGAGGCCGCTGATGTCGACGGCCAGCTGCACGTCGAATCGGTCGCCGAGGACCGAGAGCGCCCCGATGACGTTGCGTGCCGCGCCGAGGTCCCGGTCCATTTCCACCACAGTAGCCCCTTGAGTAGCCGGCTGGGTAGTCCTCCCGATGGCAGCTGGCTCGGGCCGCGCCACGCTCCGGCGGTCAACCTGAAGTGGAGGAATGAGTCGTGGCCATCGAAGGGTCTCTCCCATTGTCACCGTCCGCGGACGCCGCCGCGGCAGCCACCGTCCGGTCGGGCGCAGATGCCCCTGGTGCCGTCGGGACGGGCGGGAGGAGCACCGCAATGTGGCTGCTGCCGATCGCTGCATTCATCGAAGGGCTCATCACGATTGTCGTCATGAGCAGCATCGGTTTCATCCCGCCGCTCGTGGTCTTTCTCGTGATCCTCGTCGCGATCGGGGCGCTGGCGATCGTCCGCCCGCGACCGGGCGTCTTCATCGCCGGCGGCATCGTGTTACTGCTGTTCGTCGGCTTGAACTTCCCATTCGCCGTCGACGGGCTGATTCACCCGACCGGGACCAGCCATGCCTGGACCGACATCATCTCCGTCGTCGTCGGTTGCGCGGGCTCGATCGCCGGGTTCGCGGCCTTCATCGAGACGCGGAGGCGCAAGCCCGTCGTGCGGCCGACGCTCGGCCCGATCGGCGGATTGCTGCTGACCCTGACCATTGGGGCGCTCATCGGCACGACCTACGTCTCGGTCCTCGGTTTCAGGGCGCTTGACGGGACCGCCGGACTCGGCGTGGCCAACGACGTCGTGACTGCACCAACCCAGGTGCCCGTCGAGCTGGATGCGAGCGGATCGGCGTTCGCCCAGAAGTTGCTTCAGCTCCATACCGGCGCGGGGACGATCTACGTGGTCAACACCGATGCCGGGCCGCACACGTTCGATATCGACCTCAACGGCCGCCACCTGACCTACCCCGTCCGAGCCCACTCGACCACGGCCGTCGTGCTCGACCTGTCGGCCGCCGGTTCCTACACGTACTGGTGCTCGATCCCGGGACACCGCGCGAGCATGGAAGGGACGCTCGTCGTGAGCGCCTCATGACCGCGGTGGGACCCGCCTCAGCCATAGGCTTTCAGTTGCGTGAGTGTTGGATCGCTCAGCCGCCATCCGGATCCGGCGGCAGGCTCCCATGGGCTAATCGGGCCTCGCGTATCGCGGCCGACAGCCAGCTCGCGCCGCCGGCGATCGCGACGAGCAGACCGGCGATCGTCAGCCACGGACCGAACGCGGCCCCGAGCGCCAGTCCGCCGACACCCAGGCTGATGATGAGCGGTGCCCAGCCCGGCTCCGGGTACGGCTCGGCCGCCTCGCCTGGGACGCTCTCGCCGCCGGCGACCTCGTCGCCCGCCGCCGTGGCGTCGCTCGCCGCACGACGGGAGCGGATGAAGGTGGCCACCGTCGCCAGGCCCGCGGCGAGCCCGAAGCCGAGGAGCAGCACCGTCCCGGCAACCTCGTAGGTGAGGAACCAGTAGGCGCCCCCGACGACGATCCCGAAGATCGACATTCGGGCGAACACCTTGGCCTCGTCCGACAGCGACCTCATGTCGGTGCCTCGCCGGTTGCCGCCGAGCCGGTCGCGGCAACACGGGCGTCGAAGACCGGTCTGGCCGAACGGATCGGTGGCAGGTCGCGGAAGTTGCCGGGTGGCGGCGGCGAGTCCGTCCACCATTCCAGCGTTGATCCGCCCCACGGGTCGGCCGGCTGGTCCGGTGGTCGACGTAGT
>DATHGS010000394.1:0-9038 GCA_035490155.1 Candidatus Methylomirabilota bacterium
AGATGACGCCGGCCGCCACGAACGCCGAGTACTGGCCCATCGAATGGCCGGCGGCATCTCCCTCGCCGATGGCGTCCGCCTCGTCCGCGAGCGCGGTCGACAGATGCAGGCCTCCGGCGCCGGGCGGGACGGCGCGATGGCGGCGGTCATCGGGCTCGACGACGCCCATCTCGCCGAGCTCGTCGAACGATCGGGTTCTCACGGCATCTTCGGCGTCGCGAACCGGAACGCCCCCGGCCAGGTCGTCGTCTCCGGCGAGCGAGCCGCGATCGACGCCTCCGCGGTCGTCGCCCGGGAACTCGGGGCACGCAAGACGATCGTCCTTCCCGTGTCCGTGGCCGCCCACTCCCCGCTCATGGCGAATGCCGCCGCGGCAATGCAAGACGTCCTCGCCGGCGTGACCTTCAACGACCCGAGCATCCCCATCCTTGCCAACGCCGCCGCCCACCCGCTGCTGGACGCCGAGGCCTGTCGAGCCGAGCTTGTCGCTCACCTGACCGCGGGCGTCGATTGGGTCGCCGCAGTCGAGCGGATGGCCGCCGCTGGCGTCAGCATATTCATCGAGGTCGGCCCCGGCCGCGTCCTCACCGGCCTTGTCAGGCGCATCGCGCCGGACGCCCAGGCAATCGCACTGGACGATCCAGCTGCGGCCGACCGTCTCTTCGTCCCTTTCGCTTCCCCGACCCCCGCCTGAGCCCCTGGAGGAATCACCGAGCGTGCGCAAACCCGATTACAGCCGCCGTGTTGTCGTCACCGGTCTTGGTGTCGTCAGCCCTGTCGGTAACGACGTCCCGACCGCGTGGGACAACCTGATCCGCGGCAACTCCGGCCTCGCGGAGATCACCAAGTTCGACGTCGGTCGATACGAGGCCAAGGCCGCGGGCGAGGTCCGCAATTTCGATGCCTCGAAATGGATGGACCCGAAGGCGATCCGCCGGAGCGAGACGAGCATGCACTTCGGCGTGTCGGCCGCGAAGCAGGCCCTGATCGATTCCGGGTTCGAGATCACCGACGCGAACCGCGAGGACGTCGGCGTCGTGTTCGGCTCCGGGGCCGGTGGCCAGCAACTGATGATCGAGGCCTGGATCGCCCTCCACGAGAAGGGCCCGCGGAGCGTGCCGCCGACGTTCATTGCGAACGCCCTCGTCGACTCGGCCTCGGGGATGATCGCCATCGAAACGGGGGCGATCGGCCACAACGTCTGCATTGTTTCGGCGTGCGCGACCGGCACCCACAACGTCGCCGAGGGTGCCGAGGCGATCCGTCGCGGTGACGTCATCGCGGTCATCTCGGGTTCGACCGAGGCGCCACTCCTCGAGACTGCCCACGCCGGCTTCACGAATATGCGCGGCATGGGCCTGCCCCGACCGGGCGAACCGCTCCAGACCGTCTCGCGGCCGTTCGACAAGACCCGCGACGGGTTCGTCCTCGGCGAGGGCGCCGGTTCGCTGTTCCTCGAGGATCTCGAGCTGGCCAAGGCGCGCGGAGCGAAGATCTACGCCGAGGTCGTCGGCTACGGCTCGACGAATGACGGTTGGGACATGGTCCAGCCGATCGACCGGGGAACCGGCTCAGCTCGAGCGATGAAGCAGGCCCTCGAGCGGCGCGGCGTGCCGGCCGACGAGGTCGACCTCATCAATCCGCACGGTACGTCGACGCCGCTCGGAGACAAGCGCGAGGCGGAGGCGATCTGGACGGTTTTCGGGCAGCACACCCCGAAGATCGCGATCAGCGCCACGAAGTCGATGACCGGCCACATGATGGGCGCGGCTGGTGCATTCGAGGCGTTCGCAACGGTGAAGGCCGTCGCGGAGCAGTGCGTGCCGCCGACGATCAACTACCGCGATCCCGATCCCGACTGCGACCTCCAGATCGTGACCGAGGCCCAGCCACGGGACATCAGGTACGCCCTGTCGAACAACATCGGCCTGGGCGGCCACAACGGGGCAGTCATCTTCAAGCGCTACGACGGCGACTGAGGCTGTCGCGCCTGGACGCCGCTGGGCGCGTTGCCGCCTGCGATGCTCGCTCACGGGCGTTTGAAGCCCGCTCGCTCCGCTTCTCGCCGGCGCCTTCCCAGCGCCGCCCATGCGCGACGATCGCAGACGGCGACGATCGCAGACGGCGACCATCACTACAATCGGCGCAGCCCAAACCTGAGGTCGTAATCCTTGTCTGAGCTTGATCCTGCGCGACGCGCTGTCATCACCGGCCTTGGGGCTGTCATGCCCATTGGGAATGACTTTCCGACGTACTGGTCGAATCTCGTCGCCGGCGTCACCGGGACGCGTCTCATCCAAGGCTTCGACGCAACCGGGTTCGAGGTCCAGATCGCCGCCGAGGTTCTCGGTTTCGACCCGGCAGCCGCGATGGACCCGAAGATGGCTCGCCGCATGACGCGCTTCATCCACTTCGCGATGGCCGCCGGCAAGGAGGCGATCGCCGATTCAGGGGTCGACTTCGCGTCGATGACGGAGGACGAGCGCGACCGCGTCGGCGTCGTCGTCAATACGGGCGGAGGCGGGATCGAGGCAATCATCGACGGCACTCACGTCCACGACACGAAGGGCCCGCGTTTCGTCAGTCCCTTCGCCGTGCCCGCGCTGTCGGGGTCGATGGGCGCAGCCCTGCTGTCCATCGAATACGGCCTGACCGGCCCGGTCATGACCCAGGTCGCCGCCTGCGCGACATCGGTCATCGCCTTCCACGACGCGCTCCGGCTCATCCGATCGGGCGAGTGCGACGTCGTCCTGACCGGCGGCTCCGAGGCCCCGATCGTGCCGATGGGCGTGGCGGCCCTGGCCAACATGACGGCCCTCTCGAAGCGCAACGATTCGCCGGAGACCGCGTCTCGACCGTTCGACAAGACGCGCGACGGGTTCGTCCTCGGCGAGGGTGGCGGCGTCGTCGTCGTCGAGTCGCTCGCTCACGCCCTCGAGCGCGGCGCGACGCCAATCGCCGAGGTCATCGGGGGAGCGTTGACCGCCGACGCGTTCCACATCAGCGCGCCCGAGCCGTCCGGGCGCGGCCAGGCCCGGGCGATGACCCTGGCGCTGAAGAACGCGGGCGTCGCCCCGAACGAGATCGACTACATCGTCGCCCACGGGACGGCCACCCAGCTCAACGACCAGACCGAGACGCGGGCGATCAAGACTGCGTACGGCGACCACGCCAGGCGGGTCGCGATCAGCTCGCCGAAATCAATGATCGGCCACCTCGTCGGGGCGGCCGGGATCGCCAGCGTCCTTGCCGGCGTCGGCGCGATTCGCGATCAGGTCATCCCGCCGACTGCCAACCTGCACACGCCGGATCCGGAATGCGATCTCGACTACGTGCCGCTGACGGCCCGCAAGGCGAAGGTCGAGACGGTCGCCGTCCACGGCTTCGGCTTCGGTGGCCAGAACGCGGTCGCGATCCTCCGTCGAGTCGAGGTCTGACGGACAGCGAGCCTGTCAGCCGAGGGCCAGATTGACGGCTTCGGCAAGCGTCATCTGCGAGCCGGCCTCGAAGGAGACCTGGTAACGATCGTGACCCATTGCCGACGCGAGGGCTGACTCCGTCAGGGACCGCTCCGTGGACGTTTCGTCGACGTAGCCGGTCTCGCGAAGGCTTCTCGTAGCCGCACCGAGGAGCCGAGTCGCCCTCTCCGCATCGCCGCGCGCGGCATGGATCGCGGCCATCTCCTCGAGCCCGATCCGCACGGCGTCAACGATCTGCAGGTCGAGCGCCACCTCGACGCCCTCGGTGATGAGATCCGTCGCTAGATCAAGATTGCCGATCCGGCGTTGTGCTTCGCCGAGCCTGATCAGGACGAGAGCTCCCAGATCGGTGTCCGGGCTGCGAATCAGGCCCTCCGCTCGGCCAATTGCGAGAGCTTCGTCAAGGACCGTGATCGCGCTGTCCAGACGGGCCTCGCTCAATTCGACCTCGGACAGGCCCACCAGGGCATGAGCGATGCCGTGGGGCCAGCCGAGCCGTCGCCGAAGCGCCAACGCCTCCTCGATGAGGCGACGGGCTTCCACCAGATTGCCGCGGCCCGTCTCGATCTCGCCCATGTCCTTGAGATTCGCCGCGACTTCGCCCAGCATCCCCAGCTGCCGTGCGATCGCGACCGCCTCGCCCTTCAGCCTCAGGCCGCGTTCGTGGTCGCCGCGGAACCGCGCGAACTCGCCCGCGACGGACAGCCCGTCCTCCCAGAGCGCCAGGTTGCCTTGATCCGCTCTCGCGAGGGACTGCGTCATCCAGTCATCGCCTTCGGCGAGCCTGCCCTGCGCGGCCCAGGACCGCCACATCTCACAGGCCAACTCGAGGGCCGCGTCGGTCGATGGCTGCTCGACGAGATAGCCCATCGCCTGCTCGGCGTTGGGCGCGTCGTCGCCAAGGAAGTCGAAGGGCGCGTCGCGCTTGGTCCGTTGCTCACGCTTCGTGAGGGCCCAATCGTGGAAGTAGCGGGCGTGCCGATCTCGCATCGTCCCGAGCTCGTCGGTCCCGTCGAGGCGATCCCTGGCGAACTCGCGGATCGTCTCGAGCATCCCGAATCGATCGCCTACGCGACGAGTCAGGCTGCCTTCCTGCAGGGCCGCGAGCTGGTCGACGGTCCCGTCGCAGATCGCCTCGGCCGCGTCCATCGTCCAACCTCCGACGAACACCGCCAAGCGCCTGAACAGCTGCTTCTCGTCAGGACGCAGGAGGTTGTAGCTCCACGCGATCGTCGATTCCAGCGTGCGCTGGCGCTCCACGACATCGGACGGCCCGCGTGTCAGCAGCCGCAGGCGCCGATCGAGACGAGCCAGGATTTCGTCGGTGGAGAGGAGGGCCGTGCGCGCGGCGGCAAGCTCGATGGCGAGCGGCAGGTCGTCGAGCTGCCGGCAGATCTCGGTGACCGAGGCGTCCGGTCTGAAGTCGGCGAAGACAGCCTGCGCTCGGACCGTGAACAGCGCGATCGCCTCGCTTCGTTCGAGCGGCTCGACTGCCCGGGCGTGTTCGCCCATGAGCCTCAGGGGCGTGCGACTCGTCCCGAGGATCCGGCAATTCGGGCAGGCCGCGAGCAGCGCTCCCACCGAGGCGCCAAAATCGGCGATCTGTTCCAGGTTGTCGAGTACGAGGAGAACCTGGCCATTGCCGATCCGTGCCTCGAGGCTGGCGGCAGCACCGAGGGCGCGACCAACGAGGGCCCATGCCGCCTCCGGGGTTGTCACTGAAGAGAGGTCCGCGAAGAAGACGCCATCTGGAAAGGGAGCCGAGAGGCGGCTGGCGGCCTCGATCGCCAAGCGAGTCTTCCCAGAGCCGCCCGGACCGGTCAGCGTGACGATCCGGTGCTGCTCCGCCTGAACGAGGTCGACCGTCTCCTTCACATCCTGCTCTCGCCCGATCAAGGGGGTTGGCGGGGTCGGGACCCGGATCAGGCGTTGCGTCCGGGGCGGACCGAAGTCCTCGTCGCCGAGCTGGAAGAGCCGGACCGGGTCCGGAAAGTCCTTGAGGTTGAATTCGCCGAGCTCGCGAAGTGTCCTCGTCACATGCTGTCTGGTCGCCTCGGACACGAGCACCTGTCCGCCGTGGGCGGCCGCGCAGACCCGCGCTCCCTCGTGAACCCCCAGACCAACGTAGCTGCCCTCCTCGGTGGGCTCGACGATCGTGGTGTGGAGACCGATTCGGACGCGGACCGGTCCCTCGGCGTGGTGCTCCTGGATCGCCTCGGCGGCGGCCACGGCGCTGTCGGCATCCGGGAAGACCACGAAGAAGGCGTCTCCCTGGGTGTCGATCTCGGTGCCGTCGTTCGCGGCGATCTCCTCCCGCACGGTCGCGCGATGCGAGCGCAGGAGGGCCGCGTAGCCGTCTCCTCGTTCGCGCAGCAGGCGTGTCGAGCCCTCGATGTCGCTGAACAGGAACGTGACCAGGCCGGACGGCGGGGTTGCCATGCCGGTCAGGATAGAGGGCGGTTACATCGATCCCGCTCGTCAGCACGAACCAAACCCGCCACGATGTTCGCGTGACGACCCACGGGCACGTTTGAGACCAACCTGGTCTTTCGCTGCCCTCAGCCCTCGAGCGGCCGTCCCTCGAATGCCTCGATGGCGGAGCGATGCGCGGGCGAGATCGCGACCGGCGCGTCGCCGGCGTAGTCGTAGCGGACGAGGATCGATACGCTGACCGCGACGAGGCGAGACGAGCCGCTGCCCTCGCACGCGGTGAGGCGATGCTCGAGGGTGAAGCTTGAGCGGCCGAGCCGGGTGGCCCGCGTCTCGACGGTGACCGTCTCGCCATGGAACGCCGGCGCCCGATAGGTGATGCGGGCCTCGGCGAGGATCAGGCTCTCGGCGCCTTCGCTGCCGAGCCGGACCGGCTCGCCGGTCACGTCCGTCCAGTACGAGATCCGGGCTGACTCGCAGTAAGTCAGGTACTTCGCGTTGTTGACGTGACCCATCGCGTCCCTGTCGGCGAAGCGGACCTCGATCACCCGGCGGTGGGCGAAGTCGCCGGGCAGGTCGCGCGGATCGGGCGGACCAGTGACCGCGACGCGGGTCCTGGCTGGGCTGAGCTTCGTCACAGCGATCGAGTGTAGCGGCCGGCTCCGCCGCCCTCGAGCGGATCTCTTACGGCTCGACGACGAAGGTCCCGACCATGCCCGACGCCTCGTGACCATCGGAGGTGCAGACGATCCGATACGTCCCCGGCCGGTCCAGCCGAACCCGGATCTGCTGGGTCTGGCCCGGCCGGGCTCCGGCGTCGACGTTGGCCAACCCCTCGACATTCCAGTCGTGGAAGACGGAGTCCGCGTTCGTGAATCGAATGACGACGAAGCCGCCCGACCTGACGCGAACCTCTGCCGGCTCGAAGCGAACATTGCGCGCCGTAACCGTGACGTGGGTGGCGCCGGCGTCGATTGCCCGATCGGCCGCCATCGCGCTGCCGGCGAACCCGAGCGAGACAAGCGCGACAGCGACGAGGTACCAGCTCCGTCGGAGGGCGGCGACGCGCCCGCGGGTCGGGTCCTGCCTGTTGCCGGCCGGGCGCGCGTCGAAGCGGCGCAGTCGCAGGGAGTTCGTGACGACGGCAACCGACGAGAGGGCCATGGCCGCGGCCGCGAGGGCCGGATTCAGGGTCAGTCCGATCGGCACGAGAACGCCCATCGCGACCGGAATCAGCAGGATGTTGTAGGCGAACGCCCAGAAGAGGTTCTCGCGAATGGTCGCCATCGTCGCTCGTGACAGGGCGATGGCCGCCGCGACACCACGCGGGTCGCCGCCAACCAGCGTCACTCCGGCGGCTTCGATGGCCACGTCGGCACCGCTGCCGATCGCGATCCCGATGTCCGCCCGGGCGAGCGCCGGTGCATCGTTGATCCCGTCGCCGACCATGGCGACGACGTGGCCGCCTGCCTGCAGTCGCTCGATCGCCGCAGCCTTGTCACCCGGGAGCATCTCGGCCATGACCCGGGCCGGGTCGATGCCGACCGCGGCTGCGACGGTATCGGCCGTCAAGTGGCTGTCGCCAGTGATCATCCAGACCTCGATCCCGGCTCGTTCCAGCTCGCGCACGGCCGCGGCGGCCTCCGGCTTGATGGGATCGGCGATGGCGATGACGCCGGCGGCCCGGCCGTCGATCGCCACCCAGGCCATCGTCCTGCCTGTTTCCGCGAGGACCGTATCGGCCGCATCGAGGGACTCGGTCGCGATGCAGAGCTCGGCCAGG
Organism: Candidatus Methylomirabilota bacterium; assembly: GCA_035490155.1. Lineage (GTDB taxonomy): Bacteria > Chloroflexota > Limnocylindria > Limnocylindrales > CSP1-4 > CF-46. The sequence goes on from DATHGS010000394.1 coordinate 7,693, forward strand.
AGCGAGGCCGTGCCGACGACGACCCGTCGGCCGTCGACCGTTCCGACGACGCCCTTTCCGGTTATCGCATTGAAGTCGCTCGTCACCCGGAAGCCGAGCTCGTCGCGATTGGCACGGGCAACGATGGCGGCGCCCAGCGGGTGTTCGCTGCCTCGCTCGAGCGACGCGGCGAGGTCCAGCAGGTCCAACGGGTCGACGCTGTTCGCGGCCTCGATCGCTTCGACCTCGGGCCGACCGGCGGTCAGGGTGCCGGTCTTGTCGAACACGACGACCGAAACGCGATGAGCGATCTCAAGCGACTCGCCGCCCCTGAACAGGATCCCGGCCTCGGCTCCACGACCGGTGCCGGCCATGATCGCCGTCGGCGTGGCCAACCCCATCGCGCACGGACAGGCGACGATCACGACGCCGATGAACGCGGTTAGGGCCAGGGTCAGGCGCGGCTCGGCGCCGAGCGCGAACCAGCCGATGAACGTTGCCGCGGCGATGAGGAGCACGGCCGGAACGAAGGCTTCGCTGACTCGGTCGGCGAGGCGCTGGATCGGCGCCTTGGACCCCTGCGCCCGTTCGACGAGCGCGACGATCCGGGCGAGGGCTGTGTCGGCGCCGACGCGGGTCGCTCGGAATACGAACGAACCCGTCGTGTTGAGCGTCGCCCCGATGACCTCGTCGCCGGGCGCCTTGGCGACCGGCATCGCCTCTCCGGTCAGCATCGCCTCGTCGACCGCGGAGGCCCCGTCGGTGACGACGCCGTCGACCGGGATCCGTTCGCCGGGTCGGACGCGGAGGAGGTCGCCGGGTCGGACTTGCTCAAGGCCGATCACCTCGTCGGCTGCATCCGGGCCGCGGACGAACCGGGCCGACGCCGCCTGGAGACCGATCAGCCGACGGATCGCGCCGGCAGCCTGGGTCTTCGCCCTCGCCTCCAGCCAGCGACCGAGGAGGATGAGACCGATGATGATCGTCGAGCTGTCGAAGTACGTCTCGGGATGGAGCCCGGCCTCGTGGATCGCCTCCGGGAACAGCGTCACCGCGACGCTGTACGCCCAGGCCGCCGTCGTCCCGACGGCGACAAGGGTGTCCATCGTCAGGCCGCCATGCCGGCCGGCCCGCCACGCGGCCCCATAGAAGCGGCGACCCGCCCACAGCTGGATGAAGGTCGCCGGGACAAAGACGACACGGTTGATGTCCATCATGGGCACGGTCGTCTGCGGCCAGAACATCGCGATCATGATCGCGACGGCCACCGCGATCGAGACCGCCGCTTCGCGGAGCAGCCGGGTCGCCATGGCTGAGCGGTCCGCAGCGTCGGCCTCGGCGGCCTGGCGGAGGCTGCGGCTCGCTCT
>DATHGS010000395.1:0-2553 GCA_035490155.1 Candidatus Methylomirabilota bacterium
CACCAACCCGACCCTCGCTCGGAACCCGGACGACAAGATCAACCCGGGCCAGGGCCTCGTTGGCAAGAAGCTCGGCATCACCCGTGACCGGCTGCTCAGCAACGACGCCCTCGAGGAGAGGGTCAAGGTCGTCAACTTCGCCGAGCACGACGAGACGGTCGACGTGGTCCTCGAGCTGGGCGACGACTCGGCCGACATCTTCGAGGTGCGCGGTTACGAGCGAGCGCGCGGAACCCTGCTGCCGATCGCGACGACCGACACGCGGGTGACTTTCCGCTACGACGGACTCGACAAGCGACGGCGACGAACCCACGTTTCGTTCTCCGAGCCGGCGACGATCGAGGCCGTGCGGCCCGGCGATCCGACCGACCAGGGCGGCACGATCCGCCTGCGCTGGGTGTGGCCGCTGGAGGCCGGTGCCGACCACGAGCTGACCTGGACCGTCTGGTCGACCATCTCCCCGCTGCCCGAGGCGACGCCGGCGGGCGATGCCACGGAGCTCTTTCCGGAGGTCCCGCGCGTCGCCGCCGACGAGGGTGCGGCCGCCTATCACGCGTGGGCCCGGAGCACGACCGCGGTCGCCGCCGACCATGAGCTGTTCAACCTGACGATCGCCCGGAGCGTCGCCGACCTCCGCCTCCTCGTCAACGAGGGGCCGCGGGCCGGCGAGCGGTACATCGCGGCCGGCGTTCCATGGTTCACGACCCTGTTCGGTCGCGACTCGATCATCGTCGCCCTCCAGACCCTCGCGTTCCGGCCCCAGATCGCGGTCGAGATCCTCGACGTCCTTGCCGCCCTCCAGGCAACGGAGGTCGACGACTGGCGCGATGCGGAGCCGGGCAAGATCCTCCACGAGCTGCGCCAGGGAGAGACCGCCCTTGACGGCGAGCTGCCCCATTCGCCCTACTACGGCAGCGTCGATTCGACGCCGCTGTGGCTGATCCTCCTGGGGGCGACGTACGACTGGACGGGCGACCTGTCGATCGTCGACCGACTCTGGCCGAACGCCCTGGCGGCCCTCCGCTGGATCGACGAATGGGGCGATCGCGATGGCGACGGCTTCGTCGAGTACGAGCGGCGCTCGCCGCGTGGCCTGCTCAACCAGGGATGGAAGGATTCAGGCGACGCGATCCGCGACAGGAACGGCCAACAGATGGTGGCCCCGATCGCGCTTGCCGAGGTCCAGGGCTACGTGTTCGACGCGAAACGGCGAATGGCGGCGCTGGCCCGTATCCGCTCCGAGGACGAGCTCGCGAACCGCCTCGAGGCCGACGCGGAGAAGCTTCGAGCCCGCTTCGAGGAGGCGTTCTGGGTCGAGGACCAGCGCTACTACGCGATGGCCCTCGACGGCGAGAAGCGCCAGGCCGACGCGATCGGCTCGAACGCCGGGCAGTGCCTGTGGACGGGGATCATCTCGCCGCAGCGCGCGAGGGACGTGGCGGATCGGCTGCTCGGGCACTCGATGTTCTCTGGTTGGGGCGTCCGCACGTATGGCGCCGCCCAGCCCGGCTACACGCCATTCGGCTATCACACCGGTACGGTCTGGCCGCACGACAATTCCATCATGGCTGCCGGGCTCAAGCGGTACGGCTTCCAGGACGAGGCCAACCGCATCGTCGGGACGGTGTTCGAAGCGGCTCAGCAGTTCAGCGACTTCCGCCTGCCGGAGCTCTTCTGCGGCTTCGATCGGGAGGGCTCGGCGATGCCGGTGCCCTATCCCGTGGCGTGCTCGCCGCAGGCGTGGTCGGCCGGCGCCGCATTCATGTTCCTCGAGACAATGGTCGGCCTGCGGGCCCACGCCGATCGGCGCGAGCTGGAGCTCCTTCGGCCGCACCTCCCGGACTGGCTCGGCAAGGTGACGATCACCAACCTTCGGATCGGGGACGCGTCGGTCGACCTGCTGTTCCATCGGTGGCGGGGAACGACCAGCGCGGAGGTCCTCCGCAAAGTGGGCGACCTGTCGGTCACGATCAGGCTCTGAGCGGGGGGTGGCGAGCGTCGGAGAGCTGCTGTCGGGCGCCACCGCGCGCCTGCGTGAGGCCGGCTCGGAGACGCCGCGGCTCGACGCCGAAGTGCTTCTCGCCGACCTTCTCGGGACCGAGCGGACGCGCTTGATCGCCCATCCGGAGATGTCGATCGGTGACGGCGTCGGCGAAGGCTTCGAGGCGGCGATTGACCGACGGGCGACGGGCGAACCGGTCGCGTACATCCGGGGGATCAAGGAGTTCTTCGGGCTCGCCTTCGCGACCGACAGCCGAGCGCTCATCCCGCGGCCGGAGACGGAGCGGCTCGTCGGGGCGGGTCGCGAGGAGATCATGGATCGGCTCGCCGCTGCCGCCCGGCGACGGGGCCTGGATCCGAGGGCGGTCGCTCCGCCGATCCGGCTGGCCGACATCGGGACCGGCAGCGGGGCGGTGGCGGTGGCACTCGCCGTCGAGCTGCGGCGGAGCGGGGTGATCGTGGGCACCGACGTGACGATCGTCGCCACGGACGACTCCGCTGACGCGCTCGAGCTGGCCCGCGAGAATGCCGCCGGGCACGCCGCCGCCGAGG
>DATHGS010000396.1:0-2090 GCA_035490155.1 Candidatus Methylomirabilota bacterium
GCCCTCGGCGACTTCGGCGATCGGTCGGCCGTCGCGCGGCGCGATATCGGTGAACGTCCGACCTGACGCCGCCGGCACGAATCGCCCGTCGATGAACGCCTCGGTTCGGGGTTTGATTGCCGTCGCCCGGTCCAGCCAGTCGGTCAGACCCAGCGACTTGAGGTCGGTCATGCCACGAACCGCCGGATCGCGACTTCGTCGAGCGTTGCCCCGATCCCCGGCCCCTGGGGAACCCGCAGGATCCCGTCGCGATCGGGCCGGATCGGCTCGGCGAGCATGAAGTCGCGCCGCTCCGGCGTCCAACCCGGCGGGTCGTAGGGGAACTCGATGAACGGTCCGCCACCCACGCCCGCCGCTACGTGGAGATTCGCGAGCAGGCCGATCCCGTTCGTCCAGGTATGCGGCGAATACCATCGACCCTTCGCCAACGCCAGCTCCCCCACTTTGCGGCCTGTCGTCATGCCGCCGGCCAGCGCGACATCAGGTTGGTGAACGTCGAAGGCGTCGGCGTCGATGGCGGCAACGAGCTCCCTCGTCGTCCGCGTCATCTCGCCGCCGGCGATCCGGATTTCCGGGACCGCCTTTCGCAGTGACGCCAGGCCCCGGAGGTCCGCCCCGTCGAGCGGCTCCTCGAGCCAGAACACATCGAGCTCCGCGAGCCGCGAGGCGATCGACCGCGCGGTCTCCCAGTCGATCGGGGCGGTCGTGTCGCCTGCCATCCGCCAGCCCTGGTTCAGGTCGACCATGATCGCCATCGTGTCGCCGACGGCCTCGCGAGTCGCCTGGACCGCGGCGAGGCCCATTTCGAGTTGGCGCGGATCGACCCGAATCTTCAGGGCCTGGAAGCCCTCGTCGCGCAGTCGCATCGCCGACTCCGCCCGAGCGGCGGCCGGCAGCAGCGAGCCGCAGGATGCGTACGCGGGAATGCCGTCCAAGGCCCCGCCAAAGAGCGTCGCGACCGGTACGTCATCGACCTGCCCGGCGATGTCCCAGAGCGCGACCTCGAGCGGCCAGTACCGCCCGGCGTGGAAGTCGATCGTCTCGAGGACGCGGACGTGGCGATCGATCGCGAGCGGGTCCTCGCCGACGAACAGGTGCTCGAAGGCCTCGAACCCGTCCATGGTGTCGCCGGACCCCACGCCGACGACTCCGGCGTCGGTCTCGACCCGTACTATCGTGGCGGCGAACGAGCGGCGCGGGACCGGGTCCCAGGCCGCGTCGAACGGCGGATCGAGCGGTTCGGTGAGGCGATCGAGCCGGATCGCGGTGATCTTCACGTCAGGTCAGATTGGTCGACGGGGACACCCGGCCAGTATCGCCGACTCAAGAAGTCCGTGACGAGGCGGACTCGCCTGCGGTACGGTGTCGCGGACACTCCCCGCCCGGAGGACCGTGCGACCGATGACCGGCCTGGCGACCCACGGTGCCATCGTCCAATTCGACGATGTCTCGAAGTCCTACGACCCCGAGGCGACGAAGAGCGGCAGGGGTCCCGCTGCCGTCAACGACCTCTCCCTGACCGTCCCCGCAGGCAAGATCTGCATCCTCGTTGGGCCTTCCGGCTGCGGCAAGACGACCTCGCTCAAGATGGTCAATCGGCTGATCGAGCCGACGTCAGGCCGGATCACGATCGACGGAGTCGACGTTACGACCCAGGAGCTGACCTCGCTCCGGCGGCGGATCGGCTATGTCATCCAGCAGGTCGGCCTGTTCCCGCACCAGACGATCGGCGAGAACGTCGCGACCGTCCCCCGCCTGCTCGGTTGGCCGAAGGCGCGGCTCCGCGAACGGTCGGAGGAGCTGCTTGCCCTCGTCGGACTCGAGCCGGCGCGCTACCGCGACCGCTATCCGAGCCAGCTGTCCGGCGGCGAGCGCCAGCGCGTCGGCGTCGCCCGCGCCCTTGCCGCGGACCCGCCCATCATGCTCATGGACGAGCCATTCGGTGCTGTCGATCCGATCGTCCGCGATCGGCTCCAGAACGAGTTCCTGCGGCTCCAAGAGACGATCGCCAAGACGATCCTGTTCGTGACTCACGACATCGACGAGGCGATCAAGATGGGCGACCTCGTCGCCGTCTTCCAGACCGGCGG
>DATHGS010000397.1:0-8454 GCA_035490155.1 Candidatus Methylomirabilota bacterium
ACGGCTGATGGTCGACACGGTTCGACAGCGGAGTGGGGGACGGGCGGCTCGACAGGCGCTCCGGCTGGCCTCCCACGCCGAGCACATCCCGTTCCTGACCCGGACGCTCGCCCCGTTCGAGGTCCTCGACGAGGAGGGCCTGTCGCTCATCGAGGCGAACGCCGACACGATCCTCCAGGAGGTCGGCCTCGAATTCCGGGGCGACCCCGACGCCCTGCGTCTGTTCCGCGACGCCGGCGCCGACGTCCAGGGCGAGCGCGTCCGGTTCCCCCGCGGGATGTGCCGCCAGATCGTGCAGGCCACCGCGCCCCGCGTCTTCACGCAGTACGCCCGGAACGAGGCCAACAGCGTCCAGATCGGCGGGACCGCGACCGTCCTCGCCCCGAACTACGGCTCGCCGTTCGTTCGTGACCTCGACAATGGCCGGCGCTACGGGACGATCGAGGACTTCCGCAACTTCGTGAAGCTCGCCTACATGAGCCCGCACCTCCACCACAGCGGCGGGACGGTCTGCGAGCCGGTCGACGTGCCGGTCAACAAGCGCCACCTCGACATGGTCTATTCGCACATCCGCTTCAGCGACAAGCCGTTCATGGGCTCCGTGACGGCGCCGGAGCGAGCCCGCGACACGGTCGAGATGGCCCGGATCACGTTCGGGGCGGACTACCTCGAGGACCACGCGGTCATCCTGTCGCTGATCAACGCGAACTCGCCGCTCGTCTGGGACTCGACGATGCTCGGGGCCGCGCGGGCCTACGCCGAGGCCAACCAGGCGACGCTCCTGACGCCGTTCATCCTGGCCGGCGCGATGGCGCCGGTGACGGCCGCCGGGGTCTGCGCCCAGACCCTCGCCGAGGCGCTCGGTGGGATGGCCTTCGTCCAGCTCGTCCGGCCGGGTGCGCCCGTCGTCCTCGGGTCCTTTGCGAGCTCGATGTCGATGCAGTCGGGCGCGCCGACGTTCGGCACGCCGGAACCGGCACTTGTTCTCTACGCCATGGCGGCCCTGGCGCGTCGGCTAGGCGTCCCGTTCCGGTCCGGCGGCAACCTCTGCGCCTCGAAGATCCCCGATGCCCAGGCCGCCTACGAGTCGGCGGCGACGTTCGGCCCGACGATCCTCGCCGGGGTCAACTTCGTCCTCCACGCCGCCGGCTGGCTGGAGGGCGGCCTCGCCGTCGGCTACGAAAAATTCATCCTCGACGCCGACCAGTGCGGGATGGCGGCGGTCTTCGTCAAGGGGATCGATCTGTCCGAGAACGGCCAGGCGGTCGACGCGATCGTGGCCAACGGCCCAGGCCAGCACTTCCTCGGCACGGCCCACACGCTTGCGAACTTCGAGACCGCGTTCTATCGGAGCGAGGTCGCCGACAACAACAGCTTCGAGCAGTGGCTCGAGGACGGTGGCCTCGATGCCGCCCAGCGGGCGAACGTGATCTGGAAGCGGATGCTCCGCGAGTACGAGGCACCGGCCCTCGACGAGGGAATCGACGAGGCGCTCCAGGAATTCATCGCGAAGCGCAAGGCCTCGATGCCAGACTCGGAAGTCTGAGGTCCGTTCGCCGTGCTCTTCCGCCGCCGGTCGTCACTGGCGCCGCCCGCGCGTGAGGCGCTCGCTCGCCTCCTCACGGCCCCGACCTTCGAGCTGATCCCGCTCAAGACCTCGATGGTCCAGGCGGCGTTCCTGCCGCCCGGTTCGACGGTTTCGGTCACCGCCTCCCCGGCCAAGGGGATCGAGGCGACCGTTGCCCTCTGCGAGCAGCTCCAGGCCGCCGGCTTTCGGGCCGTCCCTCACCTGTCGGCGCGGATGGTCCGGGATCGGGCGCACCTCGTCGATCTCATCGCCTGGCTCGAGGGCGCCGGTGTCGATCGGGCTTTCGTCGTCGGCGGCGACGCCAAGGAGCCGGGCGCCTATCCGGATGGCCTGGCGCTCCTTCGCGGCATGGCCGACATCGGTCATCCCCTCAGCGAGATCGGGATCCCGGCCTATCCGCAGGGCCACCCCTTCATCGCCGACGGGCCGATCCTCGAGGCGCTCCACGCCAAGGCGGCGTTCGCGAGCTACATGACGACCCAGCTGTGCTTCGACCCCGGGGCGATCGCGACGTGGATCGCTGCTCGCCGCGCCGAGGGTCTCCGGCTACCGGTCCACGTCGGCGTGCCGGGCGTCGCCGAGCCTCAGAAGCTGCTCGCGATCAGCGCCCGGATCGGCGTCGCCGATACCCATCGCTTCCTCGTCAAGAACATCCGCTTCGTGACGAAGCTCGTGCGATCGGGCGGTTTCTATCGGCCGGACGGGCTCCTCGAGGGCCTTGCCCCGCACCTCGCGGACCCGACCGCGGGTATCGTCGATCTCCACATGTACACGTTCAACGCCGTCGACGCCTTCGAGTCGTGGCGTAGGCAGTACCTCTACAAGCTTCACACGGGAGTTGCCGCATGACGACGCCGACCGAAATCGGGATCGACGGCCTGCTCGAGGAGGCGCGAGCCATCCTCCCGGACACGATCGAGGTGCGGCGGCGGATCCACCGGCGGCCCGAGATCGGGCTCGACCTGCCGCTGACTCAGGCCGTCGTCGTCGAGGAGCTGCGGCGGCTCGGCCTCGAGCCCGTGCTCGGGAAGAGCCTCAGTTCCGTGTCCGCGACGATCGACGGCGGCCGGCCGGGGCCGAGGATCCTCCTGCGTGGCGACATGGATGCGCTGCCACTCCACGAGGACACCGGCCTGGACTTCAGCTCCCAGATCGACGGGGCGATGCACGCCTGTGGACACGACACCCATGTCGCGATGCTTCTCGGCGCCGCCCGCCTGCTGGTGGCGCGCCGCGCCGAGCTGCCGGGTCGTGTGCTCCTCATGTTCCAGCCCGGCGAGGAGGGCCTCGGCGGCGCCCTCGCGATGCTCGACGAAGGGCTGCTCGACGTGCCGACGGACGGCCCACATGGCCCGGTCACCGGTGCTCTCGCGATCCATATCGGGACGACGTACCCGACGGGCACGATCCGGCTCCGACCGGGTGCCCAGATGGCGTCGAGCGACGTCCTTCGGATCGAGGTGACCGGACGCGGCGGCCACGCGTCGGCGCCGCACAGAGCGCTCGACCCGATCACGGTCGCGGCCGAGATCATCATCGGGCTGCAGACGATGGTCACCCGACGAATCGACGCATTCGACCCGGCGGTCATCACGATCGCCAACGTCGTCGCCGGGACGACCAACAACATCATCCCGGAGACTGCGACGCTGCTCGGCACGATCCGGACGGTCTCGGAGGAAACGCGGACCCAGGTCACGGCACTCGCACGCCAGGTCGCCGAGGGCATCGGCGCGGCCCACGGGGCAACCGTGAAGGTCGACATCGAGGCGGGCTACCCGGTCACCGTGAACGATCCCGCCTACTCCGCGTTCGTCCTCGACGTCGCCGCCGAGCTCGCCGGCAACGACGCGGTCGAGCCGTTGCGCGATCCGATCATGGGCGCCGAGGACTGGTCGTATGTCCTCCAGCGCGTCCCAGGTGCGATGGCCTTCCTGGGGGCACGGCCTGACGGCCTGGACCCCGAGACGGCGCCGGAGAATCACTCGAATCTCGTGATCTTCGACGAGCCGGCCATGGCCCTCGGCGTCGCGCTGTACACCGCGGTCGCGCTGCGTCACCTCGAACGAGGATGACGGCCGAGGCCGGCGCCGGCGCCGACGAGAGGCGCACGGACGAGCGCGCCGAGGTCGTGCGCCGCCTGGCCGCGATCCCGGATCGGCTGGCCGAGGCGGCTCGATCGGCAGTTGGCAGACCCGTGCCGGCCGGCGAATGGGGCCCGCCCGAGGTCGTCCGCCATCTCATCGCCGTCGAGGAGGTTGTCTGGCATTCGAGGCTGCGGCAACTGGCCGCAGCAGACCGGCCGACCTGGCCGTGGGTCGAGCCCGAGCCCTGGCGCGGTGACCCTGGCGCGACCCTCGACGAGCTCCTGGCGACCTACGAGGCGCGCCGCAGCGAGACCGTTGCGATCCTCGAGGGATTCGGCGCGGAGACCTGGGGCCGAACCGGGATCCACGCGACCTGGGGCGAGATCAACGTAGCCGACCTGATGGTCCGCGCACTCGACCACGACGACGAGCACATCGCGAGCCTCGCCGGGCCTGGCGCGCCATAGCACATCGCGACCCTCGCCTGCTCCGCCGAGCACGCTGAGCGCGAATCCCATGACTGAGGATGATTTCGATAGCTCGCGGTGCACGCTCGGTTGCACAATGGGCCGATGACAGCGAGCCGACCTCGGGCAACCGATGAGCTGACCCGATCGACACGATTGGCGGCTAATGCGGGCGCCTTCGCCGCCGTCGCTTACGCCGCCCTGTACCTGGTCACGACGCAGGTCAAGATCGTGCGAGCCGCCTCCCCGTTTGGCGACGATCCGTGGGATGTGGTCGTCTCATACGGGGCGATCTTCCTGGCGATTGTCGTTGGGGCGACGGGCGTCAGGAGCATTCGACACCGTGGTCCGCGTCTGGAACCGCTGATCGCGGCACGGATCCGGACCGGCGTGGCGATGGCCCTCCTGACGATGGGATTGACGCTCGCCTCCGATGTTTCCGCGCTGCTGTTCGCTCCATTGCCGGATCCCGCTGCCGCAGATGACGGCCGGCTCGCGCTGATCGTCGGTTTGATCGTGGTCAGTGGCGCGACGGCGATCGTCGCGACGGGCCTCCTGATCCGCGCCGGGACGATCGCGGCGAGGACGACGACTCCCCAGGGCGAGGATGCGTCCGAGCCTGACATCCTCGATGACCTCCTCGGCCTGGCCCGCGAAGGCGCCGCCCTGCTTCGGCCGATTCGGACCCCGGTCGATCGGCTGACAGCATTCGTCGATCGCTTTCTGGCAACGTCGCCCGCAAGTCCTCGCCGCCATCGGCTGGCATTCGGGGTCGTGGCAGCCGTCGCGGCGGGCCTCGCTTACGACGTCTGGCACGCGATCGTCGAAGGGGCGTGGGGATCGATGTTCGCCCTCGGTCTCGTCTCGGTGCTCACGACCGGCGGATTCCTGGCGGTCTATCTCGCGACGCTCGGCCCCCTCCGACTGATCCGCCCGCCCCGGTCCTGACACCTCTTATGCGGCTCGCGCATCAGATTGGCGGCGATCGCGCTCGACCCTCGGCAGCCTGCGCCGCCGGTCACGCTCGGGCGCGACAGAGCGTGGACAGGGTCGAGCGTGTTGAGCTCGTCTTTCATGTCCGGGGCGCATAACCATGCGCGGGCCCACGGCTCCGGCGGCGGTGGCGATGCACGGGCCTAAGCGGACGCGCCCGAATAGCGCGTCAGACCGAACCTCCACCACCAGCGGGTGAAAACAAGGAGGGCGATCGCGAACCCTGTCGCCAGCGCCAGCGTGTCAACTGTCAGGCGGCTGGTCAGCGCTTCGGCGGGGACCGTCACGGCGAACGCGATCGGGACCAGGAAGGTCAGCGACACCCGCAGCCAGCCCGGATAGATCGTGACCGGCCAACGACCCGACTGATAGACACCTTCGAACAGCTCGACGATCTGGTCGATCCGGACGACCCAGAAGGCGCCGACCGTCAGGATCAGCCAGAAGCAGTAAATCGTCAGCCCGCCAAGAACGAACGTGAGACCGAAGGCAAGCGCCTGACCGAGGCCGAATGAGACCTTGAGCTGGACGACCGCGACGACGATGACGATCGCCCCGACAATGCAGTCGACCGCCTGCCAGATCCGGATCTCCCGAACGCTCACCAGGACCTGGGCGTCTTCGGGCTTGGTGAGGACGAAATCGAGGGTGCCCTGGCGGATGTCCTCCATCAACCGGATCATGTTCGGTTGGATGATCGTCGCGATGACCCCGCCCATGAAGATGTGGACACCCATCACGGCGAGGAGCTCCGATTGCGTCCAGCCGTTCAGATTGGTCGTTTGGCCGAACACGAGGGCGAGCACGGCAAGGCCCGTTCCGGCGGCGATCGCCGACTGGAAGAGCTGGACGGCGAAGTTCGCCCGGTACTGGAGCTCGTTGAGCGCCCCGATCCGGAAGAATGTCCCGGCCAGCATGAACGGCCGAAGCGGGTCGCGGTCGGCCATCAGTCCATGACTCCCATCAGCCGCTGACCGCCGAGTACCGCCTGATGGCGAACCGCCAGACGATCCGGACCCCGATCACCCCGATCACGATCCACAGGAGCTGCATCGCGAGGCCGCCGAACAGTTCGGCGTCGGGCAGATGACCGATGAGGGCCTCGATCGGGTAGCCGAACGTCCACTTGAACGGCAGCACGTCCGCCAGCCGCTGAGCCCACTCCGGCATGAGCGAGAGGGGTACGAGCCGGCCCGACAGAAGCAGCTCGGCCGTGAACATGAGCTGGAAGATCGGCCCGACCCGGGTCGTCCAGAACGACGCCATCCCGAGGATCCAGTACGGCATCGTCCGGACGAGATACGCGCCCCAGATCGCGACCGCGAAGACGGCGATGTCGATCGGGCGAACGTTCAGCTCCGGCGAGAAGAGGAGCGTCAGGACCGCTGCGATCGGCAGCCACATGACGATCGTGACGAGCTTCCAGCCGGCCAGGAGGGCGATGTCGCGATGGATCGGGAAGAGGGGCTGGAGCAGCATGGCCGACAGCTCGCCCTGGCGGATCCGTTCCTCCCAGCCGTATGGCGTGAAGATGATGTTCATCTGGCGGACCAAGGTCCAGACGATGTAGTAGGCGGCGAACTGGCCGGGCGTGAAGCCACCCACCTGGCCGCCCTGCTCGCGGGCGATCGTCGACCAGACGACGAGGTAGATGACCGGCTCCGCGATCATCCCGATCATGTAGAAGTAGTTCGCGACCCGGTACTGGACGTTGTTGAGGATCGCGATCCGGAACATCGTCACGTAGAGGTCAACCCAGCCGCGAATCCGGCCTGCGCGCGGAATGAACCGATCGCGATCGAGCTCCGCCTGGCTCGTCATCGCTCGATCACCGCGGGGCGACGGCCGCCGACGCGTCGACGGCTTCGGCGCCGTCGGGTTCACCGCTTCCGGATGCGAAGACTCGCTCGATGACGTCCTCGATCGGCGGGTCCTCGATCGTCAGGTCGGCGACCGGCAGGTCGCGCAGGATCCGGCCGGCGACCTCGGGTGCCTCGGTGCGCGAGACGCGGAGCGTGACCCGACCGTCCTCGGACGACAGGACCTCACCGTATGCCGACAGGTCGACGGTGCCCTCCTTGAGGGTCACCCCGATCGTCTTCGTCGCGTCGAAGCGGGTTCCCAGCCTCGCCAGCTCGCCGTCGTAGAGGATCCGGCCGTGGTGGATGACGACGACCCGCCGACAGAGCGCCTGGACGTCGGCCATGTAATGGCTCGTCAGGAGGACCGTGGCGCCGTAGCGCTGGTTGTACTCCGCGACGAATGAGCGGATCCGCTTCTGCATCGTCACGTCGAGCCCGATCGTCGGCTCGTCGAGGAAGAGGACCTGCGGCCGATGGAGGAGGGCGCCGACGATCTCGACCTTCATCCGCTCCCCGAGCGACAGGTTGCGGACAGGCTTGTTGACGAGGTCGCCGAGGTCGAGCAGCTCGATGAACTCGTCGCGGGTCTTCCGGAAGTCCGACGGCTCGAGCCGATAGATCGCCCGGATCAGCTCGTAAGAATCGAGGGCGGGCAGGTCCCACTGGAGCTGGTTGCGATTGCCCATGACCATCGTCATCCGGCGCAGGAACGCCGGCTCTCGCTTCGACGGGACGTGGCCGAGGACGAGCGCCTCGCCAGACGTCGGGTAGAGGAGGCCCGCCAGCATCTTGAGCGTCGTCGTCTTGCCGGCGCCGTTCGGCCCAAGGAAGCCAACGATCTCCCCGGCGCCGATCTCGAAGCCGATGTCATCGACCGCCCGGACCTCCCGGGTCTCCCGCCGGACGAGGCTCTTGACCGCCGCCTTCAGCCCAGCCTCGCGGACGGGCACGGTGAAGGTCTTGCGGAGAGCCTCGACGTGGATGGCGGGACCCGAGGCGGGCGCGAGGGTGTTGGCGCTGGGCAACGTCATCCTGGGAGTATGCGATTTACGTCGAGCCGACCGGTACCGCCGCCGCCGCGAAGTCGGCCATCGAGGTGAACCTTGCGTCGGGCTTGGCGTCGGCAGGTGGGGTGGCTCCGGTGCCGGGGCGGTCGTGGCGACGGTCGATCCAGACTGTGGTCATTCCGAGACGCTTCGCCGGCGCGTGGTCGTGGAACAGGCTCTGGGCGACGTGGAGGATCCGGTCGCGCCCCACGCCGTCGGCGGCCAGCCGTTCGAACAGCGCCGCGAAATTGCGCTCGTTCGGCTTGTACGAACCAACCTGCTGGGCCGTCACGATCCAGTCGAACTCGACGCCGAGGCGCTTGTTTGACGCCGCGAAGAGGTCGTCGTCGCAGTTCGTCAGGACGCCGAGCCGGAAGCGGGTCTTGAGGCGTGCGAGCGCTGCGGTGGAAT
>DATHGS010000398.1:0-21529 GCA_035490155.1 Candidatus Methylomirabilota bacterium
GTCCGGGTCGTTGCCCTGGAGCAGGGCGAGGACCGCCAGGGCGTATCGGACGGCGTCGCGCCAGGCATCGACCGCGCCCAGCTGCGACCCGACGTGGAGATGGAGGCCACGCGGTCGGAGGGCGCCGCCGCTGGCCGCGGCAAGGTCGAGGCCGGCAGCTACCTCGCTCTCGGTCATCCCGAATTTGGAGCCGCCGGCGCCGACGGCCAGGCCGGCATGGGTCTCCGGTTCGACGTCCGGGTTCAGGCGGAGGAGGATGTCGAGCGGTGGCCGCCCGCCGGCCCCGAGACCCGCGCGCCGCGCGAGCTCCGCCAGCCGGGCGATCTCGTCGCCTGACTCGACCGCCAGCCAGCGCAGGGGATGCCCGTCGGCCGCGGCCCGGACGGCTGCCCGAAGGTCGGCATCGGTCTTGCCGACCCCCTCGAGGACGATGGCGGCGTCGGCCAGGCCCGCCCGTCGGGCGATCGCCCATTCGCCGCGCGACACGACGGTCGCTCCGGCCCCGGCCGCGGCGGCGGCCGCGGCGACGATCGCGACAACGTCATTCGCCTTGACGGAGTAGTGGCGCAGCCATGGGTCCGGAAAGCTCGACCGCAGCTCCGCGGCGGCGGCGTCGATCGTCGTTAGATCGCTGACGAATGCCGGCGTCCCGTAACGGCGCGCCGCCAGCCGAAGTGCGCCCGCGACCGCCGGCAATCGGTCATCGGCCGTGCCGGCCACCGCCTAGAAGAGCTTGCGCGGCGACAGGGCGATGCTGGCGAGGGTCGAGACGACGCTGATGACAACCGCACCGATGATCGCGCCGATGATGGCGTCGGCGCCGAGCTTCGGCGGAAAGCCGCCGATCGTGAAGCCGAGCTTGAGCGCATCCGACGCGAGCGCGACGAGGAGGAGCATCGCCGCATTGATGACGAAGGCGACGAGCCCGAGCGTCAGCATGCTGATCGGGAAGGAGAGTGCCTTGACGATCGGCTTGATGTAGCTGTTGACGAGGGCGAAGATCAGGGCGACGACGAACAGCTTCCACCAGTCGTTCCCGAACTTGAACTCGATCTGCGGAACGATCTTGACCGCCACGAACAGGGCGGCGGCGTTGATCAGGATCCGGACGATCATTTCGACCACGGTTCATCTCCCTCTGCGAACGTTGCCCGGATGATGGCAGACGCGAGGGTCCACGGCGAGGGCCTCCGTGAGCGTCGGGGCGACCGCGCCATGCCGGGTCAGCGGCGGATCCCGGCCTCGAGCTTCGCACGAACTTCCGGCCACTCGCTGTCGATGACGCTGTAGTAGGCGGAGTCGCGCATCCGGCCGTCGGGCATGACCATGTGGTTGCGGAAGATCCCCTCGAACCGGGCGCCGATCCCGAGCAGTGCCGTCCGAGACTTCTCGTTGAGCGCATCAGTCTTGAACTCGACTCGCCGGCAACCCAGCGTGTCAAAGGCGTGGCGGAGCATCAGCAGCTTCGCCTCGCGGTTGGCGCCGGTCCGCTGGAACGCGGTCCCGACCCAGGTCCAGCCAATCTCGATCCGGCGATGTTCGAGCGCGATGTTCATGTAGCGGCTCGAACCGATCGGGCGGCCCGAGGCCCGGTCGATCGTCGCGAACGGCAGTTCCGTCCCGGCGACGCGAGCGGCGATCGTGGTTTCGGCCCAGGCCCGAAGCTCCGCTTCGGTCGTCGGGCGGGCGATCGTCCAGCGCCAGATCGCCGGGTCGAGGGCGACCTCGGCCAGAGCCGGGACGTGGTAGAGCGAGAGCGGCTCGAGGCGGACGATCGATCCCTCGAGGGTGACTGGCTCGAGGCGAGGAGCGGACGCGGCGGCCATCGACGGATGGTAGCGGGTCATGAGCTCGTCGCCCCGCTGGGCCGTGGCGCGTGGGCCATGACCCGAACGCTAGACTGCGCCGGAACCCCGCCACGAGAGGCGCCTTCGATGTCCGACTTCGCCGCTCGGGTCGATGCTCTGATCGCCGAGCACTTCGCCCTTCATCCGCTGCACGCGACTGCGGCCGGGATCCATGACCACGACGGCCGCTGGCCCGACATGACCGATGCCGGCCGCGCCGAAAGGGTCGCCTTCTGCGATCGCTGGTCGGCCGAGCTTGCCCAGATGGCGACCGGGGACCTTGAGCCGGATGAGCGGATCGATGCCGACTTCCTCCGATCGGAGCTCGCCGCCCAGCGGTTCGCCGAAGTGGAGCTGCGCGAGGAGGCCTGGAGTCCACTCGAGTGGGTCTATCTCCTCGGCGATGGGATCTTCGGGCTGCTCGCCCGCGACTTTGCACCTCTCGCCGAGAGACTCACGTCAGTGACGGGCCGGCTCGAGGGCATGCCGGCGCTGCTCGAGGCCGGCCGACACGTCCTCATCGGCGCCGAGGGTCGACCGGTGGATGGTTTCCACACGGAGAAGGCGCTCGCCCAGTTCGGCGGGATCTCGGAGCTCATCGATGATGCCGTCGCCGAGGCTGACGGGGCCGCCGAGTCCGATCCCGCCGTCGCCGCGCTCGCTCCCCGGCTGCGCGCCGCGGCAGACGCGGCGCGGGCGGCCCTCGAAGCGTTCCAGGCCCACGTTCGTGATGTCGTCCTGCCGGCCTCGTCCGGCGAGGGCCGGATCGGGCGGGAGCTGTTCGCGCGCAAGCTGGTCCACACGTTCCGGAGCGACGCCGCGACGATCGATGGTATTCGTGCCCGCGCGGTGCGCGAGTTTGTCGCGGTGCGGGCCGAGATGATTCGGATCGCCCGCGAGATCTGGCCGACCTGGTGCCCGGATCTGCCGGCGCCCGGCGACGATTCCGAGGCCGTCCGGGGCGTCCTTGACGCCGTCGCCGTAGAGCACCCACCGGCCGAGGAGACGCTCGACTTCTGCCGGGCCGAGCTGGCCCGGGTCGAGGCGTTCTGCCGGGACCACGACCTCGTCGGACTGGCCGAGGAGCCACTCGAGATCCGCTGGACCCCGACGTACATGCGGACGTTCGCCGGGGCGATGCTCGAATCGCCCGGCCCGTTCGACGCCGGCCAGAAGGCGTTCTTCTCGGTGACCCCGGTGGATGACGACTGGCCGCCGGACCGGGTCGAGTCGTATCTCCGCGAGTCGAACTCGCGGATGTTGCAGCTCCTCGTCATCCACGAGGCCGTGCCCGGCCATTACCTCCAGGGCGTTTACGCGAACCGGTCTCGATCGCTCGCGCGGACGGTCTTTGGCAGCGGCGTGTACGCGGAGGGTTGGGCCGTCTACGTCACCCAGGTCATGATCGACGCCGGGTTCGCCGCCGACGATTCCGCACTCCTCCTCAGTCACTGGAAGTTCTACCTGCGGAGCGTGACGAACGCGCTGATCGACATCGGGATCCACACCGCGGGGATGTCAGAGGCCGATGCGATCGACCTGATGGTGGACGGCGGCTTCCAGGAAGAGGCGGAGGCTCGCTCGAAATACGACCGGGCGCGGCTGTCATCGACCCAGCTTTGCACCTACTTCGTCGGGTCGGTCGAGATGTGGGACCTGGAGCGCGAGCGGCGACGCCGGCTGGCGGCCGCCTCCGGCGACCCGGCTGGTGCCGACGCGGTACCAGAGCCACGGGTCGTCGGCGGCTACGGCGCGACACCGGGCTTCGTCTACCGCGACCACCTCGAGGAGGTGCTCTCGCATGGCGAGCCGCCGATCCCGTTCCTCCGCCGCCTGGTCCTGGACCAGGGGGCGACGGCGGGCCCGACCTAGAACGGCTCCCCGGCGAGGCCACCCAGCGACGCGATCGCGTAGAACCAGAGGATCGTCAGCAGCGGAATCCCGAGCACGATCAGGACGAACCACCCGGGGAAGGTCCGAACGCCGGCGAACCAGCCGGCGACGACGATCCCGATTGGTCCAAGGAGGATCCCGGCCAGGCCCGGCGCCTCGAGACCCTTCACGAACGGCCCTTCCGGGTCGAGCTGGAGCACACCGCTCGACCAGAGAACGGCAACGACGCCGTTCGAGACCGGGATCGCGAGCGCGAGCACGATCCCGACGACCGTGCCGGCGATCTGTCGACGAGACATCTCTGCCATGGAAGCCCCTACATCTTCGGCTGCCCTGATTCGCGATCTGACGTCGCGTGAGTGTGCCGGCTAGGCAATCGACGCCCGAGTCGGCGTTGCGTTACGGGCGCGCCACGCTCGCGGGTTACCTGGTGCTCGATCGAGGCGGTTTGCCCTTGCCACGAGATGGCGAACTGCCACGAGACGCCGAACTGCGAGGCGGGGCGGACTCGAGATCCCCCAGGAATTTGCCGACCTCGTAGCCGGCAGCCTCCGCCGACCGACGAAGCCGCCCGATGACGGGTGATGGCCGCCGCGCGCCACTCGCCCGATCGAGGCCGGCGGCCAGAGCCAGCAGATCGGCGAAGGCTTCCTTGTTGAACCACTCGGCGCCTTCCCAGTCGTTGACGCCGAGGAACGTGCGGACGTCCCCATCCGCCAGCCATGCAGCGGCAAGACGGGCTGGGCTCTTGACGTCGGACGGGTGTGCCAGCTCGAGGGCGAGTCGGGCCCGGCGGACGTCGTCCTCGCCAAGGCCGGCTCGCCGGAGCGCTGCGCCAAGGCGGAACCGATCGAATGTCGATCGATCGATCGGGCGAAGGAGAACGGCGGCCCGAATGGCCGCGTCGAGCCCATCGGGGAGCGACGTCGCGGCCCGCCTGTCGGTCGGTCGGTCGCGCGGAGCGCCCGCGAGCTCCAGGAGCTCGTCGCGTCGCGACTCGATCTCGTCCGGCTCGAGGCCCGTCGCCAGGAGCGCCGCGACTGCCGCGTGGATCGGCGCCAGGCGCAGCTCGGACAAGGCCTCGTCGAGCGTCGGAACACCGCGCCCCGCCAGGCTTGCGGCCAGCCGCGACCACGGCGCGTCGGCGCTGTCGCGGAGCTCGCGGAAGCCGCCGAAGACGAGGCAGCGATAGGCGTCCAGCTCGACGAACAACCCGCGCGCGCGAACCTCGCCGATCGGACGCAGGAACTCGAGGCCGGATCGCCCCTCGCGGAATGCAAGGAAGCCGCCCGCGTCCGACCCGTGACCGCCGCCGCCCAGCTCGAGGGCGTCGGCGAGTGTCGAGCGTCCCAGTGTCTTCTCGCCGCCGCCCGCCTTGACCGCGAACGGCACGGATTCGCGGACCCAGCCGGCCGCCGAGCCGAACGTGTTGTGGTAGACGATGAGCGATCGGTCGGGGCCCCGTCCGTTCGAATAGGCGTAGACGTCCTCGGCCACCCCGCCGCCCTCGGTGACGACGTCGTACAGCCGGAAATCGGCCGCACCGGCGAACCGCCAGCGCTCGTGGAGGAGCGGCACGATCTCCGCCTCGAAGCGGGCGACCAGGCCCTCGTTCGGGATCTCGTCGAGACGGGCCCGCTGGAACTCCATCCCGTATTTCTCGGCAAAGCCCTCGACCTGGCCATGCCCGATCATCGGAAGCCCCGGCAACGTCGCGAGCAGCGTCGCGACCCCGAAGTACTTGTCGCCCGTCCCGAACTGCTCGATGGCCGTCTCCTCGTCCGGGTTCGTCATGAAGTTCACGTAGCGCTTGAGGATCTCCGGGTCGAACTCGATCGTGTCACGGATGACCTTGCGATAGCCGGCGTTGTCCTCGTCCCGGAGCATGTGCATGAAGGCGCTGTTGTAGACGCGGTGCATCCCGAGGGTCCGGACGAAGTAGCCCTCCATCAGCCAGAAGGCCTCGGCGAGGAGAAGCGTGTCCGGCGCCTCGGCGGCGACCCGGTCGACGACCTCGCGCCAGAACTCGTGCGGCATCAACTTGTCGAAGGCCGCCTTGCTCATCGCAAAGGCGCTCCGCGAGGGGATCGCGCCGCCCTGACCAGGCTCCGGCCACCACAGCCGCTGGACATGTTTCTTGGCGAGGACCATTGCCGCGTCGAAGCGGATCACCGGGAAGCGGCGGGCGACCTCGAGGACCGTCCCGATGACCGCCTCGCGGACGTTGGCCTGGAGATAGTCGAGCTGGGCCGTGTCGTTCCACGGGAAGCTCGTCCCGTCGTTGCCGTGATAGACGTACCGAACGTCGCCGGTCACTCGATCGCGCCGCTCGAAGACGACGGCAGCGTCCGAGTCGCTCCAATAGTGGTCCTCGAGCCGGATCTCGACCCGGTCGTCCTCGGCGAGGTTGGCGCCCTCGAACGTGTAGGCCGGGAACGGCGGCTCGGCGACCGACAGGAAGCGCTCCGGGTGCTCGATCACCCAGCGCGAGTCGATGCCCATGTGGTTGGGGACCATGTCACTGGCCAGCCGGATGCCGCGGGCGGCGGCCCGATCCCGGAGGCGGCCGTGCGCCTCATCGCCACCGAGATCCGCCGCGATCCGGTAGTCGTCGAGCGAGTAGGCGGAGGCGACGGCCTCGGCGTTGCCGCGCCAGCGCTTGATCCGCTCCGAGGCCGTCGAGCGCTCCCACAGCCCGATCAGCCACAGACCGCTGATCCCGCGCCGGGCCATGGCGTCGAGTTCCTCGTCGGGGATCGCGTCCAGCGTCCGGATCTCGCGGCCGTAGCGGCGCGACAGCTGGTCCAGCCAGACGTAGGTGCTCTTGGCGAGAAGGACGAGCTGCGGCATCCAGTCGCGATCGACGCTGAAGCGCTCGGGTTCGGCGTCCGCGCCGGCAAACGACGGTGCCTCGCCGACGGCCACGCCGCCGCCACCCCCGCCGAAGCGGAGATGAAGGGCCCGCTCCTCTTCGGCGAGGAGATCCTCGCCGCCGAGCAGGCGAGCGGCGAGGTCCGGCGGCAGGATGTCGGCCCAGCGCTCGCGGGCATAGCGGAGCTGGGCGGCAAGCGATTCGGGCGCGTGACGGGCGGGGGCACGGAGCATGTCCAGGAGCGATTCGCCGGCCGTGCCGGCCATCCCGGGTTCCGCTGCGAACGCCCGATCGACCTCGCGACTGACTGCGTCGTAGTTCCGCGTGGCGGCGACCGGTCCTGGGTCCACGAGCGGCCGGAGCGGAATGCTCGCAGGATTCTCCGCCGCGAGATCGAGCAGGACGAGCGACTCGAGGGCATCGGGGCGATCCGGATCGCGCCCGAACTCGGCCGCCAGCCGATCGAGGACGTCGTCGACCGCCTGGTGGCCGATCCGCTCGTCCAGGCGATCGAGCGCCAACGCGAAGGCGCCGGGCCGGACGTCGCGCTCGTAGCGATCGACGAGGGCGTGGGCGACCTCGTGGAGGAGGCCGAGGGCGACGATCTCGCCGGCGTGGGCCGTGGGTGCGCCGCCGCCGCGCTCGTTCAGCCGACCGGCGAGCCGGCGAGCCGCAGCGATCTGGTCGACGAGGAGCTCACCGTCGTCACCGAGGTGGCGATGGTCGAGGTCGTACCGTCGCCGCGATGATCGCCCGACGCGCAACTCCCGCATCGGGACAGGATGTCACGCCCCGGCGGGGATTGCCTCCGTCCGCCGCGCGGTGGCGATCGGTTCGACGGCCCGGCGAAGGAGCTCGAGCCCCGATGGGTCGAAGTCGTAGGACCAGCGCCGGATCCGCTCCGCCCGGCTGAACCGCTCGGCGAGGCCGTTGGCGATCGCTTCGCGCGAAAGGAGGATGACGTCGGCCGTCCGATCGATCAGCGCGAGGTCCTCTTCGGACTCCATCGAGGCGCTCAGCAGCTCGACGCCGGTCGTGCCCGACAGCGCGAGCGTCTCGGCCATGTTCTCGGTGCCGCGCTCCGACGCGCAGACCAGCCCGACCCGCGAGCCAGCCTTGAGGCCGGCGATCTCGTGGACGAGCTCGACGTAGCCCGGCCCGACGAGCATGGCGACGACCGGTACGCGGCCGTGGACGAGGGCCTGGGCCTCGTCGGCGTGGAAGGTCGTGGTCGCGACGAGGTCGTAGTGGAAGCGCTCGAGCCGATCGGGCAGGTCGTCGAGCAGGGTGCCCTCGACCTCGATCTGACCGGGGAATGCGTCGTTGAGGCGGGCGGCGTCGTAGCCCGCGTCGGCGTTCGTGCATTCGGCGAAGAGGACGTGGACGAGCGCGCCGGGGCGCTTCCGCTCGGTGGCTGCCGCGAACGCAGCCGCGGCGACCTCGTCCGGGGTGAAGCCCGCCTGCGCCGCGCGGCGCAGCATCTCGGCGATGATCCCGGCGAGGGCCTCCGCGCCGCGACGCTCCGGTGGACGGTCCGCGACATGTGTCCCGGCTCCGTGGCGACTGGTGACGTAACCGGCATCGGCCAGCCGTCGGTAGACCGCGCGGATCGTGTTGGGGTTCACTCTGAGTGCAGCGCCGAGCTCCCTGACCGGGGCGAGGCGAGCACCAGGCAGGAGCCGACCGGAGTCGATCTGGTAGGCGAGCTGCCAGAAGATCTGGGTGGAAATCGGGACGTCCGAGTCGCGCTCGACGTCGAGGTCGCCGGCACCGGCGGCGGTTGGCGGATTGGTCACGGTATGGTCGTTTCGTTCCATTGACATAGTACCCTAGTCCAAGTTACAGTTCGACTTGGCCTACTCAACTATACCAACTCAAGAAAGGTGCTCGGTGAGCGCGATGGTTGCCATTCTGTTCTTTGCCGTTGTCGTCGCGCTGGTCGATCTCGCGGCGGTTGCCTGGGGTGTCGACTCCAGCGACCTCTCGATCGATCCGCGGCTACCCGCCCGGCCGTCCATCTGACGTTCCCCCGAACGTCCCCCGCGCCGAGCAATCGGCAACGTCCAGTCAGCCCGTGGCGCGCAGGCCGCGGGCTGACGGATTCTCGGGCTCGTGGGTCTTCCCGGCTCGTCTCTCGCGGCGGTCGTCCCCTGCGCGACTTTCGCCACACGCACACAAACGACGCGAACGTCCTGCCCCGAAGGGCGCCTAGGCCGCGCTCATGCCTCGGCGGGCGGCCATCGATCGGAGCCGCTGGACCCGCTCCTCGATCGGCGGATGCGTCGAGAAGAGGCCGCCAAGGTTGCGACCCGACAGCGGATTGACGATGTACAGGTGGGCGAACGCCGGGTTCAGCGCCGGGGCGGGAGCCGGTGTCGGCGCCTGCGACGGACCATAGCCTCGTCGACCGAGCCGAGCCAGGATGCCCGGCTGCTTATTGGCCCCTTCGAGCCGCTCGAGCGCCTCGGCCAGACCTTCCGGATCGCCGGTCAGCGCAGCACCCGATGCATCGGCGCCATATTCGCGGCCACGGGACACGGCGAGCTGGATGATCAGCGCCGCGATCGGAGCCAGGATGATCGCGATGAGCGCGCCGAAACCGCCGCCCTGTCGGTCGTCGCGGCCGCCGAAGATCATCTGGAATTGGGCCATCTGGGCGATGAAGCTGATCGCCCCACCGATCGTTGCCGCGATCGTCCCGACGAGCGTGTCGCGGTTCTTGACGTGCGACAGCTCGTGGGCGAGGACGCCCGTCAGCTGGCGATCGTCCATGAGGTCGAGGATGCCGGTCGTCACGGCCACCGCGGCGTGCTCCGGGTTTCGGCCGGTGGCGAAGGCGTTCGGCTCCGGTCGATCGATGACGTAGAGGCGGGGCATCGGCAGCCCGGCCCGCGCGGCGAGCGAGCTGACGATGGATCGGAAGCGGGGCAGCTCGCCGGGCTGGAGCTCGCGGGCGCCATTTGCGCGCAGTGCGAGCGAATCGCTCTTCCAGTAGACGAAGCCGTTCATCCCGACGGCGAACAGGAGGGCGATGACCATGCCGCCGCGGCCGCCGAGCAGGCCGCCGACGAAGACGAGGAGGCCACCGAGTGCGGCCAGGAGGGTGAAGGTCTTGACGGTGTTTCCGAGTGAGCTCATCTGATGCATCCGGGTTTCGTCGCGCCATCGGCGCGTCCGGCGGGTGGCCGGAACCGGCGGACCATCCGGTCCGCACCCCGAAATCGTCACCCGGACAGACGTTCGAATCGACCACGGCCCTGCTAAGCCGCGATAACGGATTCTCAACGATTCCGATCGGCCGCCGCACCTCGAGGTGCCGGTTGGCCGACGTCGGCGAGGGCCGTGCGATAGATCGCGGCGCCGTCCAGCCCGCTCGACGATGAGGTGAAGAGGGCCAGGTCGGCGACGAGGCGACGCTCGAGGCTCGTGCCGGCGAGGCCGTCGACGAGGCCGGCGGCGCGGGCGGCGGCGCGGAGGACCTGGCGGGTCTCCGTACGGACCGGGTCGTCCCAGAACCAGCCGTCGCTGGCGAACATCGCGAGGCGCCAGCGCTGCGCCTCCATGAAGCCGGTGAATCTGGTTCGGTCGCCATCGGTCGCTCGCGACGATGGGAGCCACTCGGACACGAACGTGTCCGCATCGGTCGCCCCGACGATCACGTCGACCCAGCCATCGCGCGCGGCCCACGGATCCGGCTCGCCGGGCAGCGCGGCGAACGCCGACTCGGTCGCGAGGTCGATCCCGCCTGCGAGTCGTTCGAACGCGGATCGGAGCGGTCCCTTCCAGCGGCCGTCGACCGCGTCCGGGCACTCCGCCCACCAGCGGGCGATGCCGTGATGGCAGCTCCACGACGTCCGCTCGGAGATGCCAATGACCGGGTGATGTGGGTCCGATGGGTCGGCGATGACATCGGCCAGGGCGACGACGTCGAAGCCGCGATCCGGGGACGTCGGGTCCGGCACGAGCAACCGCTGGACGAAGAGATCCCGGAACTGCTGGTGGTGGCCGTACAACTCACCGTCGGTGGCGATGAGGGCGAGGGGCGGGCGACCGTCGGGGAGCGTCGCGCCGACCAATCTCGGGGCGACGCGCTCTCGGGCGAACCGATCCGCGTCCGACGTCGCCTCGGGCTCGAACGAGGCGGCGGCCGACAGCCCGGAGTCGAAGAAGACGACCGTGATCGACCTGCCGGAGCCGAGATCGACGCAGTACGGCCGCCGCGTGTCGATGCCCATGTCCGCGGCCTGCCACGGGGCGAGGATCGTGTAGGCGACGCCCTCCTCGGCCGCCACTCGGAGCGTGGCCAGGTCAACCGCCGCCTCCGGCAGCCACAGCCCGCGCGCCCGCAGGCCGAAGCGGATCTCGAATTCGCGAAGCCCCCAGCGGATCTCGGTTCGTCGATCTGCCGCGGAGGCGAGCGGCAGGATCGTGTGATGAAAGCCCTGGGCCATCGCGTTGCCGCCTGCCGCCGCGGCCGCGAAGTGGGCGAGCGTCGTCGGGTCTTCCCGCGACAGCCAGCCGCCGAGGGTCGGCCCGAGGTCCCACGACATCTCGACGAGGTTGCCGCGCTCCGCGTTGGGTCGGTAGCACTCCGCGTCGACGCGGGCATTCCAGTCGTGGAACGGCGCCGCCGACAGCTCGGCGGGGACCACGCCCGTCCACGGATCGACCCGGGAGGGCTGATAGAAATGGCCGTGGACGGCGAGGCGGCCGCGACTCACCGGCTGGCCACGACCTCTGTGACGGCGCGATCCGCGGTGACGCCGGCCACCTGCTCGACCCGCAGGTTCGCCCGCTCGCCGGGCGCAAGCCGGATCGGTCGCAGGGCCAGAACGCAGCTGCCCTGGTAGACGAGCTCGAAGCCGCCCTCGGAGTTCGAGACCGTCCGGATCGGGAAGATCCAGGCATCGGCCGCTGGCTGGACGAGGGTCTCGAGACGGATGCCGAGCTGGTCGTTGCCGGACAGGAGACGATCGACCGCACTCGCCGTCGCGAACTCGTCGTGCGGGATGTGCTTGCCGTCGACCTCGTGCCAGGCCGCCGGGTTGTGCCCTCCACCGAGGAGCATGACCGCGAACTCGAGCCCGAACAGGGCCTCGAATGGACGGTCCGAGACGTTCTCGACCGAAACCTCGACCGCCAATCGCGGGTCCAGCCGGCCACCGGCGATGCGAACTGACTTCACCAACCGGACCGGGCCGGCCGCGAAGGTCGCGGTCACCTGGTTCGGATCGATCGAGGCGAGCGTCCAGGCGCCGTCAAGCGCATCGACGAGATCGGTCGCGCTCCCGTCGTCCGCCTCGGCCGCCGTGGTGGTCGGCGGCAGCAATCGGACGAGGCCGGATCGCCGCTCGTAGGTGTCGTACTGGAGCAGATCGGCGAGGCCCTCCTGCTTTGCGGTCACGATGTCGTGGATCGAAGCCGGGCGTGAGGGGGTGGACTCGCCCATGTCGGTGTCGGTGTCGGTCTCGGGCGCCCCACCGGTCTCACTTCCGATTGGGTGGCGAAGCTTCTCGTGATAGGCCTCGGGGCGACGTCGCATCACCGCCGCCAACGGATGCCGCGCGGCGCGCAGATCCCAGCGCCCGATGCCCGCGCCCTCGTCGATCTTCACCGCGACGATCTGGCCGTCGTTGACAAGCAGCCCCTCATTCGACCCGTCGAGGTCGAGATCGAGCAACATGCCCGACTCGACCGCAGCGCCGGGCCCGCCGAGGGCCAGGTCCTCCGCACCGATCAGCCGACTCAGGGCGGCCACGCGCAGGTCTGGCAGGTAGACGCCGCCGAACAGCCCGTGCCAGTAGCAGTCGTTCGACTGGCCGGCGAAGAGGTGGTCGAGGGCGACGGTCCGGCCGGCCCCGGACGGCAATTCCTCGACGAGATCGCTCGCCCGGAGCATCTGCTTGTGGAGGTCATTCACCTCGCGGTACTTGACCTGGAAGTTGCGCCAAATCGCGCCGCGCAGCCAGCGGGCCTCGGGTCGCCCTTCGGCCTTCGCATCGTGGACGGCCTTCGCGAAGGCGATCGCCTCGTCGGCTGGGAGCGCCCACTCGCCCATCTCGGCGTACGAGCCGGTCGGCAGGTAGACGCGACCAACCGAGCCGTGGCCGTCGAGCCAGCCCGACGGGGTGATCGTCACCAGCCAGTCACCGTTTGCCTCGAGGGCCGCGAAGAATCGCTCGACCCAGCCGTTCTGGCCCCAGCAGTACTCGAACGTCGTCGGCCAGCCGCCGAATTTCTCGCCATCGTCGCCCATCGTGCCGACACGCTCGCCGGCGTCCGTGGCGTGATCGCGGAGATAGCCGATGACCTCGTCGACATCGAAGAACGGGATACGGTAGCGGAGGCCCTGCTCCGTCCCGAAGACCGTCAGGACCTTGCCCTGGTCGTCGGTCGTGTACGGCCCCCAGAGCGCCTCCTCCGGAATGGCCGCGGCGCGAAAGTGGGCATCGTCGAGGACGGTCCAGGTGTAGCCGGCGGTCACGAGCGAGGTCGGCAGGTCCGGCTCCCAGACGCGCTCGGCCAGCCATGCGCCGCGCGGCCGCGTGCCGAAGAGGCTCTCCAGTTCGTCGGCCATCCTCACGAGCTGGCCGATCCGATCGCGCTCCGGCAGGGCGGCGAGGACCGGCTCGTACCAGCCGCCACCGACGATCTCGACCTGGCGGCGGGCGACGAGGGCCGCGAGGCGCTCGACGAAATCCGGCCGCTCCGCGCGGATCCAGGCGAGCAGTGGCCCGGAGTAATGAAGCGCCAGCCTGACCGAGGGATGACGCTCGAGGGCCTCGAGCATGGGCAGGTAGGCGTGGTCGAAGGTCTCGGCGATGACCCAACCGAAGTTGCCGACGGGCTGGTGGTTATGGAGCGTCAGGGCGAGGGAAATTCGACGAGACACCAGGGTCCTCGTGGCTTGGCCGCTGCGCTGGATGTTGAATCGGGGCCGGCTCGGACGGGCTGCGACCGCAACGCCGCGGGATTCCATTGAACCCCATTGACGTTGCGGTTGCGGTTCTGCTAGGGTCCGTAAACCGGTTTGCTAAACCGGTTTGCCGCAACCTCGCCCGATGATACACAGCCGCGCGGCGGAGGACCACCGCAAAGCGCAGACGTCATCGGACCCGGCCGTGGCAGGTTCCATGCCCGAGGAGGCAGCGTGGAGCATCAAGTCGCCCGACGGGTGACGATCGCGGATGTGGCCGAGGCGGCCGGCGTGTCGAAGACCGCCGTGTCCTTCGCGTTCAACAATCCAACGCGGCTGAACGTCGACACGGCCTCGCGCATCATGGCGATCGCGAACGAGCTCGGCTACCGGCCGGATCCGGTCGCCCGGATGCTGACCCAGCGACGGACGGGGACGATCGGGATCCTGACGCCGCAGGCGCTGACGTCGATCTTCGCCAACCCGTTCTTCGGGATGTTCAGCGCCGGTGTCGCCGGCGTGGCGGAGGAGGCCGGCTACGGGCTCTACTTCATCTCGCCGCTGCACGGCTCGCTGTCGCGGGCAATTGGCCGGGCGACGGTTGATGGGGTCGTCGCGATCGGCCTGGCGGCCGACCATCCGGAGATCGCGGAGATCCGGCGGGCAGGCCTGCCGATGACGACCGTCGATTCCGACCACT
This sequence comes from Candidatus Methylomirabilota bacterium, assembly GCA_035490155.1. Taxonomy (GTDB): domain Bacteria; phylum Chloroflexota; class Limnocylindria; order Limnocylindrales; family CSP1-4; genus CF-46. The sequence goes on from DATHGS010000398.1 coordinate 14,229, forward strand.
TCGAGAAGCTGCCGTCGGTCGACGTCGACGACGAAGGCGGGGCCGTGGCGGCGGCCGAGCACCTCATCGGCCTCGGCCATCGCAACGTCCTGGTCATCGCAATCGAGCGGGCCGAGCACGCACCGAGCGGCGCCGAGGACGTGGTCGCGCGGCGGCTCCGAGGCTACCGGACGGCGTTCAGGGCGGCCGGCGTCGAGATCGGCGACGACGACGTCATCGTCAGCCAGGCCACGTTTGCCGGCGGCCTCGACGCGATCCAGCGGGCGTGGCTGGCCGGCCGGCGACCGACGGCCATCCTCGCGATGAGCGACGCGATGGCGATCGGGGCAATCCGCGGCCTGCGCGATCGCGGCCTGTCGATCCCCGCCGACGTCAGCGTCGTCGGCTTCGACGACATCGAGCTTTCCCAGACGACCGACCCGCCCCTGACGACCATCCATCAACCCATCCGCGGCAAGGGCGAGGAGGCGGTCCGCCTGCTCATGGCCCTGATCGCGGGCCACGGCCAGCCACCGGAGCATCGCCGGCTGGCGACCGAGCTCATCGTCAGGGCGTCGACGGCTGTCGCGCCCACCACCCAAGGGAGGTGACCGGGGTCAGACCGAGGTCAATGCAGGACGCGGCCCGACCGGGCGCAGCGTCGCGAACGATCGCCCGGCTCCGCATCGTGCGGACGACCAGCAGCCGGCCCCGCCGGCCGTCCATCGAGTTTCTGGAGGAGAGACAGAGAAGATGAACACGAAGCTACGAGTGCTCGGCGCGTTCGCCAGCCTCACGATCCTTGTCGGGGCGTGCAGCTCCGGTCCCGCCAGCCAGGCACCGGCCGCGACAAGCGGCGGTGAGGCATCGCAGCCCGCGGCCACCTCCGGTGGCGCGTCCGGCGAGGCCCCGTCCGCGGCCCCGCTGACCGGGTCCCTCACGATCTGGGAGGCCTACGGCGCTTCCGGGACGAGCGAGAAGGACGCCTTCGACAAGATCGTCGGAAACGTCAAGACGGCGAACCCCGGCCTGACGGTGAACGTGACCGACGTCCCGTTCAACAACCTGTTCACGAACTTCGAGACCCAGGCCGCGGCCGGCTCGGGTCCCGACATGTACATCGCCCCGAACGACAGCCTCCCGAGCGAGGCGCGCAACACGCTCCTCGTCGATGTCAGCGACCTCACCGACACCCTCAAGGCGGCCCCCTACAACACGTCCGATGTCGCGATCACCGCGAGCACGGTCGACGGCAAGATGTACGAGATCCCCGAGTCGATGAAGGCCGTCGAGCTCTTTTACAACAAGAGCGTCCTGACGACCGCGCCGGTGACGATCGATGACTGGAAGGCCAGCGCCTCGAAGCTCGGCTGGGTCTACGGCGCCAACGGCGGCGGTGCCTACTATCTGTGGGGCCTCTACTCGACGTTCGGCGGCAAGATCCTCGCCGACGATGGCAAATGCGCAGCGACCGCGGGCGGCGTTGCCGATGCCCTGAAATGGCTCCAGGACATGAAGGCCGCGGGCATGAAGTTCTACCAGAACGACAACGACGCCAAGGCCGACCTGATCTCGGGCAAGATCGCCGGGTTCATCGATGGCCCGTGGCAGTCCGGCGACCTCTCGAAGGCCCTCGGCGACAAGCTGGCGGTCGTTGCTGGCCCGAAGGGGACCGGCGAGTGGGCGCCGATGACTGCACCTGACGGCTTCTACATCAATGCCTCGTCGAAGAACATCGACCTGGCCAAGGCGTTCGCCCTGCAGTTCCTGCTCCCGGCGAACGAGCAGATCTTTGCCGACGCCGGTCACCTGCCGGCGAACACGACCCTCCAGCCGACCGATCCGATCGCCCAGTCGTTCTCGGCCCTCATGCCGAGCGGTTTCGCCCGGCCAACGGCCGTCGAGCTCAACAACTACTGGGGCAACTTCGGCAACGCCCTCGCGGCGGCCATCGACAAGGGCACCGACTCGACCACCCTGGTCAAGGACGCCTGCGCCGCGATGGACAAAGCCAACAACAAGTAGCACTCCGGGCGGTGTAGCGGGGTCGACGACCCCGCTACTCTTCCCTCATGGCGCCCAGGGGCGTCGGGTCTTCCCGGCGCCCCAACCGCACCCTCGAGCCCGAGCGAGATCGATCCCGATGGATGAGGAGGACCCGCGATGACCGCGGTTGCAGCGAGCCCAGCTGTCGCCCCGCGCCGCTCCTGGCGGCAGCGGACGGAGACCACCCGGACCGCCTACCTGTTCCTGCTGCCGGCGCTGCTCGTGATGGCGATCATCACGTTCTACCCATTGGTCTTCCAGATCTGGATGGCCTTCACGGACTTCCAGCTCAAGAACCTCCGGCCGGGCTCGCCGGGCCCGAACATCGTCGGGCTCCAGAACTTCACCCGGATCCTCGACAGCAACATCGTCATCCCGAACTTCGACTTCCTGCGGATCCTCACGTTCAACCTGTTCTGGGCGTTCTCGAACGTGATCATCCATGTCGTCCTGGGGGTTGCCATCGCCCTGGTCCTCAATGTCGACGGCTTGAAGTTCAAGCGAATCTGGCGGGCGGTCTACATCCTCCCGATCGCGATCCCGCCGATCATCGTCGCGACGGTCTGGCGGAACATGTTCGACCCGCAGTACGGCGCGGTGAACCAGGCGATCAACGGGACGATCGGCGTCCTCTTCAAGCTGCCGCCGTTCCAGCTCGACTGGCTCAACGAGCCGAACCCCATCCTCGCGGTCGGGCCGCTGGTCCTGCCGCTCGCCTACTTCGCGCTGCTCGCGGCGAACATCTGGCTCGGCTGGCCCCTGAACTCGGTCGTGGCCACGGGCGCCCTGCAATCCATCCCGAAGGACCTCTACGAAGCTGCGGAGATGGACGGCGCGGGCTACTGGGACCGGTTGAAGACCGTCACCCTGCCGTTCCTCCGGCCGGCGATGCTGCCGTTCGCGATCTACGGCTTCGTCGTCACGTTCAATCTCTTCACGCTTTCGTACTTCATGTCCGGCGGCGGTCCGTTCGGCCAGACGGAGTTGCTCGTGACGATCGGGTACCGCCTCGTCCAGGAGCAGCACCTGTACGCCGTCGCGGCCGCGTTCGCGATTTTCCAGTTCTTCATCCTGCTCGCGATCACCCTCGCGACGAACAAGCTGGCGCGGGCGACCGCGTCGTTCGACGCGTGACCGCCATGACCAGATTGCGTCAGTCCAGCCAGCCAGCGCAGGGAGGCTCTCGGCCATGACGACTCCCGCCGCGGTCGCCCCCCGGATCGAGATCAAGCCGATCGCCCAGGCGAGGACAGGAGGCGGTCGCCGTCTCAAGACCCGCAACCAGATCGTGCTCCAGCTCATGTGTCTCGCGATCGGGTCAACCGTCCTGTTCCCGATCGTCTGGATCGTCGGGATGTCCCTCGATCCGCGGAACATCTCGCGGCCCGATTCGCTGATCCCGCCGGGCGCGAACTTCGACGCATACGCCCGGGTCCTCCAGCGTCCGACCCTCAACCCGGTGTCGTTCTTCCAGCTCGCGCTCAACAGCCTGACGCTGGCAGTCGTGATCTCCGCGCTCAGCGTCGGGCTCGGCGTCCTCGCCGCGTACTCGTTCTCGCGAATGAAGTTCCGCTTCCGCGAGTTCATGATGCTCCTGATCCTCGCGGTCCTGATGCTGCCGGCCGTGGCGACCGTCGGCGCGCTCTACATCAACCTGAACCGGATCGCCATCGGCGACTTCCGGCTCGGTGGGTCGCTCCTCGGCGTTGCCCTGGCGGTGACGTCGACCCAGCTGCCGTTCGCCATCTGGAACATGAAGGGCTACCTCGACACGATCCCCAAGGAGCTCGAGGAGGCGGCAGTCGTCGACGGCGCTGGCAAGTTCCAGACGTTCCTGCATGTGGTCCTGCCGCTGGCGACGCCCGTCCTCGCCGTGACCGCCCTGTTCGGCTTCATCGCCGGCTGGACCGAGTTCCTGCTCGCCCAGGTCTTCATCGTCGGCGACCCGAGCCAGTGGACGCTGGCCGTGGCCCTCAACGCGCTCGTCGGGCAGTACGCCGGAAGCACGCCGTGGTCCACGTTCGCGGCGTTCGCCGTCCTGTTCGCCCTGCCGGTCATGGTCGTTTACCTGCTCCTGCAGCGCTGGATCGTGTCCGGACTGACGGTCGGCGGGGTCAAGGGCTGAGGTCGCGCGCCCGCGCCGGCTTCCTCGTCCTCGGGTTCCTCCTGGCGGCCTGCGGCGCCTCGGCGACCCCGCCGCCTGGCGGCTCGCCCCGTGTGCCCGCGTCCGCGGGCGCCGTCTCCTCGGGCGCGTTGGGTGCGCCCGGCTCGGCGTTGGCCGGCGGCCCGGCGCCGACCTGCCCGCCGATCCCGCCCGTAGCTCCGCCCGTGAGGTCGCTCGGCCAGCCGGGCTGGTGGCGGGATCGCGTCTTCGCGGAGGTCTTCGTCCGGAGCTACGCCGACAGTAACGGAGACGGGATCGGCGACTTGCCGGGCCTGACCGCGAGGCTCGACTACCTCAACGACGGCGACCCGGCTACGACGACTGATCTCGGAGTGACGGGCTTGTGGCTGATGCCGACCTTCCCGTCGCCGTCCTACCACGGCTACGACGTCACGGACTACCGAGGGGTCAACCCGGATTACGGGTCCATGGCCGACATGCGCGCCCTCGTCGCGGCGGCGCACGAGCGGGGGATCGCGGTACTCCTCGACCTGCCCCTCAACCACACCTCCTCGAAGAACCCGTGGTTCGTGGCGTCGCGCGGGGGCAAGGCGCCGTACGCTGACTGGTACGTCTGGTCCGACAGCCCGCAGGGCTCGAACTGGCAGCGCGACGGCAAGCGGTTCTTCTACGCTGCGTTCGGCGCCGACCTTCCGGACCTCAACCTCGAGAACCCGGCGGTCACCGCCGAGGTCACGGCCGATGCCTCGTTCTGGTTGACGGATGTGGGTGTCGACGGCTTCCGGCTCGACGCCGCGAAGTACCTGATCGAGGACGGGGCCACCCTCGAGAACACGCCCGAGACCCATGCGTGGTGGAAGACGTTCCGCGGCACGATCGAGGGGGCATCGCCCGGCGCGCTGCTCCTCGGCGAGGTCTGGGACACGCCGCAGAACAGCTCGAGCTACGTGCCCGACGACCTCGACCTGACGTTCGACTTCGCTCTCGCCAGCACGGAGGTGTTCGGAGTCCAGTCGGGCGACGGCAGCTCGGTCGGCCGGGCCCTCGCGACGATCACCACGCTCTACCCGCCGTCGAGCGGCTTCGCGGCGTTCCTCACGAACCACGACCAGGACCGCGTCGCGAGTCAGCTCAACAGCGACGCTTCCGAGCTGCGGGTCGCGGCCGACCTTCTGCTCACCGGGCCCGGTGTCCCGTTCATCTATTACGGCGAGGAGATCGGGATGACCGGGAGGAAGCCCGACGAGCGGATCCGGACGCCGATGCGCTGGGACGCGACGTCGCCCGCGTCCGGGTTCAGCACCCACGACCCATGGGAGGCCATGTCCGACGACCCGCCGACGACCAACGTCGCCGCTGAATCCGCCGATCCCGGCTCGCTCCTCTCGCACTACCGCGATCTCATCCGGCTGCGGGCTGCTCACCCAGCGCTCGCCGACGGAGCGTATGTCCCCGTGACCAGCGATGTTTCGAGCGTGGTGGCGGGTCTTCGTTCCAGCCCGACCGAGACGGCGCTCGTCCTGACCAACGTGTCGGCGGGGGAGGTCACTCCGACACTCAGCCTGGCCGCCGGGCCGTTGTGCGGCGCGCCGCAGGCAGACCTCGTCCTCGGCTCGGGCTCGGCCGTCGCCCCCGTTGTGTCGCCGGCCGGCGGCTTCGCCGGGTATCGTCCGCTCGCGATCCCAGCCCGCTCGTCCGCCGTCATCGTCCTTCAGCCCTGAGAGGTCCCGTGCCGATCGACACGCCCGCGTGGGTCCGCGACACCGTCTTCTACCAGGTCTTTCCGGACCGGTTTGCCGCAAGCGCCCGCGTCACCAAGCCGGGGCCACTCGAGCCATGGGATGCGCCCCCGACCCAGGCCGGCTACAAGGGCGGCGACCTCCTCGGGCTGACCGCGCGGCTCGACGAGCTCGTCGACCTCGGCATCAGCGGGCTCTACCTCAACCCGATCTTCAGCGCCACGTCCAACCACCGCTACAACGCGTATGACTATCTCGAGATCGACCCGCTGCTTGGCGGCGATGCCGCGTTTCGCGAGCTCCTGGATGCGGCCCACGGCCGCGGCATCCGGGTGATCCTCGACGGCGTCTTCAACCATTCGGGCCGTGGCTTCTGGCCGTTCCAGCACGTCATCGAGGCCGGCCTGGCATCGCCGTATCGAGACTGGTTCTACCTCGACGGCGACGTCCTCGACGGCCAGCGCGGCATCGACGCCTATCCCACCGGCTGGCGGGACGGGACACACGTCCGGACCGGCTACCGCACCTGGTGGGGCATCCCGTCCCTGCCGAAGCTCCGGGTCGAGAACCCCGCCGTTCGCGAGTTCCTGTTCGGCGTTGCTGAGCACTGGCTTCGGTTCGGTATCGACGGCTGGCGGCTCGACGTTCCGGAGGAGATCGAGGACGGGTCGTTCTGGCCGGAGTTCCGCTCGCGAGTCCGGGCCATCAACCCGGAGGCGTACCTGCTGGGAGAGATCTGGAACGAGGCGCCCGAGTGGCTCAGCGGCGACCGATTCGATGCCGTCATGAACTATCCGCTGGGGATCGCGATCCTGGGTCTCGTCGGAGGCCCGTCGCTCGATGCCGGGGTCATCGCCGGTCAGTCGAACTACGCGCGTTCACTGGTGGCGCTCGACGGGCCGGCGTTCGGGAGACGGCTCGAGGAGCTGATGGGGCTCTACGACCCGGCTGTCACCGCGGTCCAGTTCAACCTCATCGGCAGTCACGACACGCCGCGGGCGCGGACGGTTATGGGCGGCGACGCGACAGCGCTCCGACTGGCGACGCTCCTCCAGCTGACCCTGCCCGGCGCGCCGTCGATCTATTACGGCGACGAGCTGGCGATGGAGGGCCGGGCCGATCCCGACTGCCGACGGGCCTATCCGTTGACCCTGGATGGCGCGGGGCCCGAAGGGGTGGCGACACGCGAGCTGGTTCGGGCGCTGCTGGCCGCCCGCCGCGACCACGTCGCCCTGCGGCGAGGCTCGGTTCGGATCGTCGCCGCGACCGACCGTGCGGTCGCGATCCTGCGAGAGGCGGATGGCCGACGGGCGATCGTTGCGGTGAACGCGGGCGCGGCTCCTGTCACCGTCGAGCTCGCTGAGGTGTCCGCCGCTGGTTTGCGGGCGATCGAGCTTCCGAGCGTCGCCGAG
>DATHGS010000399.1:0-5132 GCA_035490155.1 Candidatus Methylomirabilota bacterium
CAGGCATCCCGGTCTTCGGGCCCGGTGCCGCCGCCGCCCGGATCGAGACCTCGAAGGCGTTCTGCCACGAGATCGCCGAGGCCGTCGGGGTTCCGATGGCCCATGCCGCGGCGTTCGACTCCGCGACACCTGCGATCGCTCACGCTCGGGCCGAGGCCGGGCGAAGCGGCATCGGCGTCGTCGTCAAGGCCGACGGACTCGCCGCCGGCAAGGGTGTCGCCGTCTGCGACGACGGCGACGAAGCCGCCGCGGCGATCGACGCGCTGTTTGGCGCGGGAGCCGGTCCGGTGGTCGTGGAGGAACGCCTCCGCGGCCCGGAGGCGAGTGTCATCGCCATCTGCGACGGACAGGAGGCCATCGCCCTGCCCGCCGCTCGCGACCACAAGCGGCTGCTCGACGGCGATGCCGGGCCGAATACCGGCGGGATGGGCGCCTACTCGCCCCTCGCGGATCTGTCCGACGAGGACGTCGGGCGTGTCGTCGCCACCGTCCATCGCCCGATCCTCGCGGAGCTGGCCCGCAGGGGTACACCGTTCCGCGGATTCCTCTACGCCGGTCTCATCCTGACCGACCGCGGCCCGTTCCTCCTGGAGTGCAACGCCCGGCTCGGCGACCCCGAGGCGCAGGTCATCCTGCCGCGGCTCGCCTCGGCGCTCGGGCCGCTCCTGTTGGCGGCCGCCCGAGCGGCACTGCCGGCCGACGCGGCCGAGCGACTGGCGGTGCTGCCCGTCGCGACTGTGGGCATCGTCCTGGCGGCGGCCGGTTATCCGGAGGCGCCGACGCGTGGCAATGAGATCGCCGGGCTCAGCGAGGCGTCGGCGACGGGCGCGCTGATCTTCCACGCCGGCACGAAACAGGCCGCCGACGGCCGCTTCGTGACCGACGGCGGGCGGGTGCTCACGGTCGTGGGCCAGGGATCGAATCTCGAGGCGGCAAGACGTGCCGCCGAACGCGGCGCCGACGCGATCTCGTGGGCCGGGATGCAGCGCCGCCACGACATCGGGACGAGCTCGCGGGGCGCCGACCTCGCCGAGCAGGCCACGCCCGCCGGAGCCGGTCGATGATCCGCCGCTACACGCTCGCCGAGATGGGCGCGATATGGACCGACCGGGCCCGCTTCGAGCAGATGCTCCGGGTCGAGCTCGCCGTCGCTCGCGCCCAGGGCGCCCGTGGCCTTGTCCCCGCGGACGCGCTCGCGGCGATGGAGGAGCGGGCCTCTGTCGATCCCGAGCGGATCGCCGAGATCGAGAAGACGACCGATCACGACGTCATCGCCTTCGTCAGCCAGGTCGCCGAGACGATCGGACCGGAGGGGCGCTACCTCCACCTCGGCCTGACGAGCAGCGACGTGGTCGATACGGCGCTCGCTCTCCAGCTTCGTGCCGCGGGCGAGCTCCTCCTGCGGGATTGCGACCGGCTGCTCAGCGCCCTCATCAGCCGGTCCCGGGCCGAGGCGGAGACGCTCATGATGGGCCGCACTCACTCGGTCCACGCAGAGCCGATCACGTTCGGCCTGAAGCTCGCCGGCTGGGCGTTCGAGCTCGATCGCGGCCGGCGCCGCCTTGCGATCGCGGTCGACGAAATCGGGACAGGGAAGATCTCGGGTCCGGTCGGAACGTACAGCCACCTCGCCCCCGACATCGAGGCGGAGGTCCTCGCGGAGCTCGGCCTGCACGCCGATCCGGCGAGCACGCAGATCGTCCAGCGCGACCGGCACGCCGCGTTGCTGAGCGCGATCGCCATCCTCGGCGGCGGCCTGGAGCGGTTCGCGACCGAGATCCGCAACCTGCAGCACACGGAGATCGGCGAGCTCCAGGAGCCGTTCAAGGCCGGCCAGAAGGGCTCGAGCGCGATGCCCCACAAGCGCAACCCGATCGTGTCGGAGCGGATCGCCGGGCTTGCCCGGCTCCTTCGCGGCTACGCTCATGTCGGCCTCGAGGACCAACCCCTGTGGCACGAGCGCGACATCAGCCACAGCTCGGCCGAGCGGGTCATCCTGCCCGACGCGACGATCCTCCTCGACTACATGCTCGTCCGGATGACGTCGCTGATCGAAGGCCTGGTGGTTCGGGGTGAGCGGATGAGGGAAAACATCGAGCGCGGGCTCGGCCTGCACGCGAGCAGCCGCGTCCTCGTCGCCCTCGTCGAACGTGGCGGGCTGTCGCGCGAGGAGGCCTATGCCGTCGTCCAGCGGGCCGCCCTCCGCGCGGCCGACGAGCGAAAGCCGCTGCGCGAGCTGCTCGCTTTCGATCCGGCGGTTGCGGCTCATCTCCGCCTCGCCGACCTCGACGCATGTTTCGACGACGCGTCGTTCCTGCGCCATGTCCCCGCCGTCATCGCCCGACTCGACAGCCTGGAGGCCGAGATCCATGTCACCAGCTAGCCCGCCCGCCGAATCCTTCCTGCGCTCCGGGAAGGTCCGCGACCTCTATGCGGTCGGGGCCGACCGGCTGTTGCTCGTCGCCTCGGACCGGCTGTCCGCGTTCGACGTCGTCCTCCCGACGGAAATCCCCGACAAGGGCCGGGTGCTGACCGGACTGTCCCGCTTCTGGTTCGAACGAACCGCCGACATAGTCCCGAACCACCTCCTCGGCACAGGCCCGGACGACCTGCCTGCCGGGGTCGTCCCGAACGCCGAGGCCGCCGACGAGCTGCGCGGCCGGATGATGCTCTGCCGACGGGTCGACGTCCTGCCGATCGAGGTGATCGTCCGCGGCTACCTCGCCGGCTCCGGTTGGAAGGACTACACGCGGACCGGCGCCGTCTGCGACATCCCGTTGCCGACGGGGCTGCGCGAGAGCGAGCGGCTGCCTGAACCGCTCTTCACCCCGTCGACGAAGGCGGAGCAGGGGGCGCATGACGAGAACATCGGGCTCGACGAGGCCGCGGCGCTCATCGGGGCGGAGATGGCAGAGAGGGTCCAGGCCGTCGCAATCGAGTTGTACCGCTACGGCTCATCGGTGGCCGAACCCGCCGGGATCATCCTCGCCGACACGAAGTTCGAGTTCGGTGTCGACCGATCGACCGGCGAGCTGCTCCTCATCGACGAGGTCCTGACGCCCGATTCGTCGCGGTTCTGGGACGCCGCGACGTACGAGCCGGGCCGGGCCCAGGCGAGCTTCGACAAGCAATTCGTCCGCGATTGGCTCGAGACTCAGGCGTGGAACAAGACGGCACCCGGGCCCGAACTGCCGGCCGACATCGTCGAGGGGACGCGGGCACGTTACGTCGAGGCGTTCGAGCGGATCACCGGCGCGAGCTTCGGGCGTTATCTCGCCGAGGACACGATCATCCCCCTCGGCGCGGTCGCCGGATGAGCACCGACTTCCGCTTCGCCGTCAACGTCAGCCCGAAGCCCGGGATCCTCGATCCGCAGGGTCGGGCGGTCGAAGGCAGTCTCGGCCACCTCGGGATCGACGGCGTGTCGGCCGTCCGTGTCGGTCGGCGGATCGAGCTGACCGTGGCGGCGGCCGACGAGACCGCTGCCCGTGAGACCGTCGAGCGGCTGGCGTCGGAGCTCCTGTCGAACCCGCTCATCGAGGCCTACGCGATCGAGGCCATCGGGGCGACGTCGTCGACGGTCGGAGCACCCAAGTGAGCGCCCGGATCGGCGTCGTCATCTTCCCCGGCTCGAACCGTGACATCGACGCGATCAACGCGATCCAGGTCGTCGGCGCGGAGCCGGTCGTCCTGTGGCACGAATCGGCGACCCTCGACGGCGTCGACGCGATCATCCTGCCGGGCGGGTTCGCGTACGGCGACTACCTCCGCGCCGGCGTCATCGCCCGGTTCAGCCCGGTCATGCGGGCGATATCCGCCTTCGCGGCCGACGGCGGGCTCGTCCTCGGCATCTGCAACGGTTTCCAGGTCCTGACCGAGGCCCATCTGCTGCCTGGCGCCCTTCTTCGCAACCGTGGGCTGCGCTTCGTCAGTCGCCAGGTCCGGCTCGTCCCGGAGCGGCTCGATACGCCGTTCACCCGGGCGATCGGGTCGCGGCGGCCGCTGCGGATGCCGGTCGCCCACGGCGAAGGCTGCTTCTACGCCGACGAGGCGACGCTCGACGAGCTCGAGCGCGATGGACAGATCCTGTTCCGCTACGCCCACGAGGACGGAACGAACGCGGAGGAGACGGGCGATCCGGCGAACCCCAACGGCTCGCTGCGCGCGATCGCGGGGGTGATGAACGCTGCCGGCAACGTCGCCGGCCTGATGCCGCATCCCGAGACGGCGGTGGAGGCGGTCCTCGGCTCCGACGACGGGCTCGGGATCATCCGATCCTTCGTCGAGAGCGCCGCCTCGCGGGCGACCGAGGGCGAGCCGGTAGCGGTCGGCGGCAGATGACGATGGTCGAACCGGCGTCGAGGAGGGCGGCCTCGAGCGCCCCGGCCGTCGAGGAGCCGCTCCATCGGCGCCTTGGCGTGACCGACGACGAGCTGGACGCGATCCGCGATCGGCTCGGCGGGCGCGATCCGAACGACCTCGAGCTGGCGATGTTCAGCGTCATGTGGTCGGAACACTGCTCGTACAAGAGCTCGAAGCCGCTCCTCCGGACGCTGCCGACGGCCGGCCAGGGCGTCGTCGCCGGGCCGGGCGAGAACGCCGGGGTCATCTCGATCGGCGATGGGCTCGCGGTCGCGTTCAAGATCGAGTCCCACAACCACCCGAGCGCGGTCGAGCCCTACCAGGGCGCGGCGACCGGCGTCGGCGGCATCCTCCGCGACATCTTCACGATGGGCGCCCGCCCGATCGCGGTCCTCGACGCGCTCCGCTTCGGTGATCCCTCCTCAGTTCGGACGCGGCACCTCGTCGACGGCGTCGTCCACGGTGTCGGGGGCTACGGCAACTGTGTCGGCGTGCCGACGGTCGGCGGCGAGCTCGTCTTCGATCCGAGCTACGAGGGCAATCCACTCGTCAACGTGATGGCGATCGGGCTGCTCGAGGAGCGGCTGCTGACCCTCGCGGCCGCGCCCGGACCAGGCAACCTCGCGGTGCTGTTCGGATCGACGACCGGCCGGGACGGGATCGGCGGGGCGAGCGTCCTCGCATCCGCGACCTTCGCCGACGATGACCCTTCGAGGCGTCCCTCGGTCCAGGTCGGGGACCCGTTCGCGGAGAAGCTCCTGATCGAGGCG
>DATHGS010000400.1:0-2084 GCA_035490155.1 Candidatus Methylomirabilota bacterium
CGACCGCCTCGACGATGGAGATCCCTCGAGCGAGCCCGCCATCGACCCGTTCCATCCGGCCAAGGTCGTTGGCCTCGACTGGCCGCTCGGAGCGACGGACCACCGTCGGTGCAGGCGCGTCCTCGAGAAGGAACCAGGAGATCGGGACCTCGAGGGCGTCGGCCAGCGACGCGAGGCAGGTCAACGACGGCAGGGCCTTGTCGTTCTCGATCTGCGACAGGTAGCCGATGTTCAAGCCGGTCCGCTCCGCGAGGCGGGCCAGCGTCAGGCCGCGCTCGGCTCGCCAGCGGTGGACCTGTGCGCCGACGGCCGGTTTTCGGCGTTCGTCGGTGCTCTCTGCCTTGGGCCGTCCGATGTTCACGTTCTTTCCTTTGGAAAACAATATTGACAACAGCCAACAGTCGGCCTATGTTGTCCCCGCAGCAAAGTCTGCTTGATGAGGACAAACTCGTCAAGACTCAGAGAGGAACTGGCCATGGACATCGCGATCATCGGCGCAGGCAATGTCGGCAAGGCGCTTGCCGGTTCGTTCAAGCGGGCGGGACACCAGGTCACGATCACCGCAAAGCATCACGAGCATGCGGCTGACGCCGCCCTGGCTACTGGCACGCGCGCTGCGGCTTCGAATGCAGAGGCAATCGCCGGCTCGGACTTCGTCGTCCTGGCCGTCCCCGAGACCGCCCTCGAGGCGCTCGCCGCCGAGATCTCGGATGTGGCACGGGGCAAGGTCGTCGTCGACGTCTCGAACCGCCCGACCCCGAACCCGGCCGGGGCCCCGACCTCGGTGGCCGAGGAGCTCCAAGCGCGGTTGCCGAACAGCCGGGTCGTCAAGGCATTCAACACCCTTCTCACCTCGCGTCAGGCCAATCCTGAGATCAACGGGCTCAAGGCCGATGCCTTCGTCGCAGGTGATGACGAGGCCGCCAAGAAGACGGTCCTCGACGCGGTCGAGTCGGCTGGCTTCCGGCCGGTCGATGCCGGCTCGCTCTCCGCGGCCCGCACGCTCGAGGGCATGGCCTGGCTGAACATCAGCCGGAACCTCGCCGGCGGGACGTGGCAGGACGCCTGGATCCTCGTCGGTCCCGACGCCGCCGATCAGTCAAGGAATTGACGAGCCACAGAGACTGATCCGGTGAGCATCCCAGTCACCCGCCTGAACCACGCCGTCCTCTTCGTCCGTGACGCGACGAGGGCGGCCGAGTTCTACGGTCGGGTCTTCGGGTTCGAGATCGTCGGCAACGAGATGGGCGGGCAGGCCATCTTCATGCGGTCGCCCCTCGCGACGAACCACCACGATCTCGGGCTCTTCTCCGTCGGGCCCGACGCGCCGCGGCCCGCCCGCGGCTCGGTCGGGCTGTATCACCTCGCCTGGGAGGTCCCGACGATCGAGGATCTCGCCGCCGCCTGGCAAGCTCTCGAGGAAGCGGGCGCCCTCGGCGGCGCGAGCGACCACGTCGTCTCGAAGTCGCTCTACGGCCACGACCCGGACGGCAACGAGTTCGAGATCATGTGGTCCGTTCCGCGCGAGGCATGGGGCGACGCCGAGCACAAGGGCGCGATCCTGCCGCTCGACCTCGAGGCGGAGCTCAAGCGATTTGGATCCGCCGCCGAGGACTCAACTGCGCGGCCGCCCGAGGCCTGACCGCCCGCCGCCGCCCGCGGGCTGACCGCCCGCCGCCGCCCGCGGCCTGACCGCCGGCCGCGTACGCTGAACGTCCATCCCCGACGCGGGTGAACCCTAACGGGAACCCGCGGTGTATGGAGGGGTGACGGCGTCGTAAGCGAACGGGAGAACCGAGCGGACGTGTCCCATGATTCCGGTCTGCCCGGCGCGGTCGTCCGACGCTCCCTCGCCGACTGGCCGGTCGTGCTCGCTGCGTGGCTCCTGCTCGTCTCGGCGACCACCCTCCTCGCGACAGGTGTCGTCTACGGTGACGCCGTCGCCAGCAGCGGTCTCCACCGTTCGATCCTGGCCGCACCGCCGGCCAACCGCACGGTGGTCGCCTCGATGTCGAGCGACCCCGCCGCGATCGACGGTCTCGATGGGGCCATCCGCCCAACGATCCAGGCGGCGATCGCTGCGA